>NZ_JBTGNV010000060.1:0-503 GCF_054332375.1 Haemophilus sp. SZY H53 | reverse complement strand
GTCTCACGTAATTCCTCGATTGTGTTTGCCGGCTTCCTGGCAAATTTCGAAGAGCATGGGCCTGGACGCAGTCCGCTGACTGCAGCGAGGATGACAGCCTCGTCAGATATCCCAGGGGTCCTTGCTCTGATTTGAATGAACCTTCGCTAGTAATCTTGGAGCGGCTCGCGTTCTTCTTGCTTGCAATTGAATAGCTCGATGGGGTTTGACGGGGCTGGAGTGATGCCCTTGAAATTTGTACACAGCTTGTCTCTGAGGGAGGCCCAGGAATCCACAGTTCCGGGGCGAAGGTTGCTGTACCATGTTTGTGCGATGTCACGCAGGATGATGACAAAGGATTTTGCCATTGTTGATTCATCTCCCCCTGCTGCGGCGACTGCCGCTTCATAGCTCATGATGAATTGACGAGGGTCAGTAAGACCATCGTAACGGGAAAGATTTTGTGGATTGTAGCATGGTGGCCAAGGTTGAGTTTGTAGTATCTGGGAGAGGGGTGATTTTGG
>NZ_JBTGNV010000059.1:0-507 GCF_054332375.1 Haemophilus sp. SZY H53 | reverse complement strand
CCTGCCATCCAACGGTTGAAACAAGTCACGGCAGTGCCGGCCTCAGCCCGGCAGTGCCGCGCCTACCAGAAAGACAAACAAAGATCAGAGTTTTGTGCAGCTGTCTTTGTTAGAAAGCAAGGATGGCTAGGGTTGGTTTTGAGCACATATCATTCAGCCATAGCGATACATTTGCATTCCCCCTTGATAGTATCGCAATCCTAAAACTCAAATACATATGAAAAAGGTTGTTATAGCACTTTGAGTCCGGAACCGATGAAATGTAGTATGTGGGGTCCACCAACGTAAATACACCATTCTTTCTTATCATAACCTGCTTGTCAACTTCATAAATCTCATTTGTCCTTCAATCGTGTGGTCATTAACACCAAAACCCACAATTAGGGCTTGATTGCACTTACAATCTCCCCCTTTTCGGTGATTGATGACAACACAATCGAAGCTTACAATAAAAGGGTACAATACTTGAGATTTAGAAGCTTAGATGTGAAACCTCCCCCTAAATGT
>NZ_JBTGNV010000058.1:0-509 GCF_054332375.1 Haemophilus sp. SZY H53 | reverse complement strand
GTGCAATGGCCAAGATTTGAGCTTGAGGTGACTCCCACGGATCGATGACGTGGCTTGGGCCACTTTTGGCACGAGTGACCTGGCGGCCGCCAGTAATAGGTGGCGGCCGCCACCTTGCTCAGGCCCAAATGGGCCAGAGTGGCTTGGCCTTGCTCCGGGTACTCTTGTTTGGCCCAAATTCCACTATTTCCTGCATTAAGATAAGAAACTATGCACATGTGGAAATAGGTTAGATATAAACAAAATCTTCTACCTTTTATGTTGTTTTACCTTGGTTTTGGGTGAAATGTTGATGGTGAAATGATGCTTTAAGCACCGTCAACAAGCTCCCCCACACTAACCTCTTGCTCGTCCCGAGCAAGCATGGACTTTAAGAAATGAAACAATTTTATTGAACTAAGCATTCACACAAGATGTCCAACTACCTATACTCATGTTAGTAACCTTTCCAAGTGGCTAATAAATCATACCTATGGCGTGTGAAGGATAGAAAAGCTTTCAAGCAAAAG
>NZ_JBTGNV010000057.1:0-516 GCF_054332375.1 Haemophilus sp. SZY H53 | reverse complement strand
CTCAAGAACAAGCTTGACACCATGCCACCCATCCAGGAGGAGCTTAAGCCACAGAAGGGCAAAGTGATCCACACCCACTACCGTGAGTACCAACAACCCCCTTTGAGAGCGGTGAGGTACCATTGTGAGCACTGTGGGAGAGATGGACACTTGAGTGAGTTTTGCTTTCGGCGCAAGAGAGAGGCGCGCCGTGCAAAGGAGATGAACAACACGAACATGTACCATCCTTTCCATGATGTACATGTGCCGAATGTTCAGAGGCGTGCTGCTAGGCCCAGAGGTCCAGAACCTCAAGTTTCCAGGCCTAGGCAGCAGAGAGCTCTGAGGAGAGATGCTAGGCCTAGAGGCGCAGTGCCTCAAGTTGCTAGGCCTAGGCCTCGTAGAGAGCGTGCCCGACGGGAGCCTGCAGTTGTAGGCTATGGACCCCGTGGCGGTGGCTTTGTTGTTGAGCGTTACCCCCCACCACGTTGTGACTATCGGCGATGGACGCTCTTCCCGTAGCGAAGCACGTTTTCC
>NZ_JBTGNV010000056.1:0-519 GCF_054332375.1 Haemophilus sp. SZY H53 | reverse complement strand
CAGATCAGATTACTTAACCCAAGGAAGGATAATCTATGCATAAAGTGTCGATCTTTTTATGATTAAGATATATCATCTTCCAAAGGTTTGATGCACAACATTTTAGCTTATTTAGTTAAGACAGTGAGATACAGGAGAGTAAAGCTAGGAACAAAGATCAAAGGACTGAACATGTTGAGTTGATTAGGTTGGATCAAATAAGGTGCAACTGAAACATGTTTGGTTCTTTATTTATGTTCATACTAGAATCAAGAAGAAGCTTTTAAAGTGATGGTCACTTACCTTGAGATGTTACCTTTATCATTGAAGATTGATTGTGTCGAACCACCTTGTGGAAGCTTCTCTTGTCTAGCTGGTTGTTGTTCATGAATGGCTTGTCTTCTCTTGTTTGTCTCACAGTATGATTGAGAGGAGGAAGATCACAGTGGAATCATCTTTAGAGGAATCGACCTTCCTTTTCTTGTGTCGACTTAACAGTGAAGGGACATTGTTCCTCAAGTATGCTGGCTAGGCTCCTCT
>NZ_JBTGNV010000055.1:0-525 GCF_054332375.1 Haemophilus sp. SZY H53 | reverse complement strand
GGGGTAATTGAGAAGTTACGTCAATGTCAAAAGTTGTTCAACAAGTTGATTTTGTTGGTTTGCATGAAATGATACTTTTCGTACCAACGTGTTGCACATTGCATTATTTAATTATTATTCACCGCATACAATAGGATCGATAGTCCCGAAGCCCAACCAGGAGCCGGAAGTAAACGACGAGCAGGAAATACCGGAGCTGCCCAGGACCGAGGAAGTCGACCCCGAGCCGGAAACTAACCTGCCTGAGTGCCCCTCCCACGAGGCCTCAGTCTTCTCTCAAGGCAAGCCCCGGAGCATTTTAAGCCTCCTATCTTTTGCAATTAAAATTACTTGAGTCCTTTTATATTGTGATGCATTAGGTATAGGAGTTGATTGAATCCTATTTGTTGCATTACCATTCCTTGATTATTGATTATTACCTGCCTTGTTATCCTGCTACTGCTTAATAATGTAGAATTGCTTAGCCTGCTTAATAAAAGTAGTAGTTAAGGATGTTTCCGTAATACCCCGATGGGTATTTACCGG
>NZ_JBTGNV010000054.1:0-527 GCF_054332375.1 Haemophilus sp. SZY H53 | reverse complement strand
CGAAACCGTGATGCCCACGACCCTTGGAAGAGGGTGGATGATCCCTAGGATCACAGCGAGGCACCACAAAGTGATAGCAAACCAAACGCCAAAAGCACCGGCACAAGTTCAACCCCTAAAAACCTAGTCCGAAACGTAGATTGAAGGCTACGTCGAGAAATCCCCAAACACCGATGCTAACAAGTAGCAAAGATACCTAGAGAGGTTCCTTGGTGAACTATAGGGCCAAACGAGAAGTCCGGAAACCAAGCGAGCAAGCCGGGGCGAAGATTGCACTGAAAAGCAAGCTTCAGCAGGGTCCCGGACTGTCCGCGGGTTTGTACCGCGGACTGTCCGCCGTTCACTCGACAGTGAACAGTCAGGGGACTGCGCCTGCCTGACCTGGCCGAGACCCGATGCGCGGACTGTCCACCGTCAGGGGCGCGGACTGTCCGCCAATGCCCAGAAAGCACAAAGTTGCTCGGGTTCAAAACCAAATTAGAATCGATCTCAACCAAATCGAAAGGAACTTCAATCAAACTCCTCCC
>NZ_JBTGNV010000053.1:0-531 GCF_054332375.1 Haemophilus sp. SZY H53 | reverse complement strand
GAGATGGGCCACCACAGGAGGCTTACCTCTGGGACCGACACCGGTCGGTCGGCCATAGAGCCGCCACGCCTCCGTCTTCTGCAAGCTACTTCCACCGACCTCCAGGATGCATCTCGACCGTACCTCAAGTCGGTTTGATCCAAGGGCCACGGTTGATCCCTCAGGGCTATATAAGCAACCCCAGACCCCCCTCTCCAGGCATCTCCATCTTCATTATTCATCTCCACATCAGAAACTAGGGTTTCAATTAGAAGTAGAGGTCCCTCTAGATGAATCTCTTCTAGTTCATCTAGAATTAGATCTAGTTCTAGTTCTAGTTGTCTAGATCATCTAGATGTAATTAGAGGTCAGATTAGAGAGAGGAGAAGGAGAGAACTGAGGAGGAGCCGGATCTGTCGGATCTTCCTCGACATTGTACTGGTGCAGCATCTAGTTCGTGTTCAAGTAATCTCCAAGTTCTTCATTTACTATTTCCAAGTATTATATTTAATTTTAGTTCTTGCTGTATTTTATTTACTGGATCTCCGCTCG
>NZ_JBTGNV010000052.1:0-534 GCF_054332375.1 Haemophilus sp. SZY H53 | reverse complement strand
TTTGAAGTTTTTCAAAAGTAATGTTGCAACCAGTCTTCCCTTGATGACAATCCTGCTCCGATACCATTCTGTGGCAGAACCTCCCGGTAATGTGGCCCACCTGCACACGTCACCGTCTCCCAGAGCTCTGATGACTGTGCACATGTACCACGTTACTGGAAAGATCCGTCGGGTGTCCCCGAGAGAACCCCGAATTATCCACGAACCACAGGACCATCATCATGAAGGTTGGAATAATTACAACATTACAACAGTTGATACAAAATACCATCGGAGTGCGGAAGCAAGATAAATAAACTATACAGAACATGAATAAGTTACTTTTTACATAAACATAACTTTTATTGCGGAAGTAGAGCACCTAAGTTGGAGAAGAGGAACAACCAGATCACGTCAAGCCCACTGACATGATCATGATCAACACCACCTATTAGAAACCTGCAACAGGGGGTTAACAAACCCTGAGTACTGGGGTACTCAACAAGACTTACCCGACTAAAGAAAAAAAAGAAGACTCGGGAATGAAAGGCTTAG
>NZ_JBTGNV010000051.1:0-538 GCF_054332375.1 Haemophilus sp. SZY H53 | reverse complement strand
ATAACTTGATGAATCTATTAGATCTGCCAAATCTAACAGAGCCGATAACTATTTTTACTCATGACTCAATCCGCCGCACGATACAAGGCATAAGCAAAAACTTCCCGTCATAAGCTTAAATCCGCCGCACGATACTAAGCTTAACATACGAGACTACTTGCATCATATCTAAATCCACCGCATGATACTAGACATGATAACAAGGTTGCCGGTACTTACGGAGGTCGACGGATCGATGATTCCTCTCGAAGAAACTCGACGACACGACTAAGGACTCGAAGGTGGCACGGGGCCGGTTTGTATTGATGTGGTTGTGAACAGATTTTACAATGGCCGAGGGTTTATATTTATACCCTGGACGAAATACGAGTCCTAAACGATTACGATTTACACAATAAAATATGGAAAGATACAAACATTACTTCAAATCCCTTCGGCATCCTCTATTGTCACGTGTCTTCTCGTGCAAACCGGCTTTATTTGCAACACCCATCTCCCGAATGGAGCCACCGTTCTGCAAAATAGCCGACCGCACAGG
>NZ_JBTGNV010000050.1:0-540 GCF_054332375.1 Haemophilus sp. SZY H53 | reverse complement strand
CACCCTCTCTGCAACAGTGGCACAGGCGCGTCTGATGTGACAACATCGGAGAGTCCGATGCCACCTGACCAGCATACTCAAGTCTAAGTGACATCGGACGCGCGTCCGATGCCACTAAGGCCAGCGTCCGATGCCCAAAACAGGGCCGAAACGACTTCGGATCGCGACACTGCCTTAACAACTTTTCATCCTCGTGACACAAGGGCTCTCTCAAAGCTACCTAGGGCTATGAAATAACAAGTGTGCACCACACCTACCTCAATAGACTCATCTAGGTCAAACTACTGATTCACGCTCCCCTTTATAGTACGGCCAAAGGAAAAACAAAGACCTAAGACTACCTAAGTGTCCTCCAACACCATGTGACACTTAGCCTAGCCTACCACCGTCTTCGTCGTCCGTCCTTTGAAAACCGAAACGATTTCCATCGCCAGGGGACATGAACTCCATATGCCCGTATCGTCGCCATTACCGTGACCTAACTCATCTCTGTTTCTGCAAAACACACGTTAGTCACAGTAATCTTGTGTTTCATCCAAT
>NZ_JBTGNV010000049.1:0-547 GCF_054332375.1 Haemophilus sp. SZY H53 | reverse complement strand
GGACCCACCAGAGGCCAAACCCACTCAGCAGGGCCCAAATGGGCCTAAGGGGGGTGGCGCCCGCCACCCCTAGGTGGCGCCCGCCACCTCTAAGTGGCGCCCGCCACTTGGGTTGGCCCAAGTTCCACTCCCTGCCACGTCACCGATCCGTGTGACCTCCCCAAGGCCAAATCTTGGCCCTTGGTCACTAGGTCAGTGGCATCGGACAGCTCAGGAGGGGAGTGGCGTGGATCATGACCTAATTGAGGATGAGGCGGTTACTTGGACATGCATCCGACCTAACCACCGCCTTGGAGGAGTCCCTGGAGACCGTAGGATCAATGACGGTGCATCCAAGGGCCAAGGGGTGGTGGCCGTCACCTAGGCCTGGCGCATGCCACCTCACTCACCCCCCTAACCTAACCCTAGGTCTATAAGTACCCCCTAGGTCCCTTAGGCTATAAATAGGACCCCCCGAGCTCATTTGTACTCAGACCTCACCTCATTAGTCCCACTCTCTTGTAAGCGAAGCTTTGGTGAAGTTACACTCTAGTTGAGAGACTTACAG
>NZ_JBTGNV010000048.1:0-554 GCF_054332375.1 Haemophilus sp. SZY H53 | reverse complement strand
ATGCACAACCCCCCAAGTTAGTAATTAAATAGCCACCTAAATTCCTATTGGGCATACGGACTTGGTCACTGGCACACCTTAGCTTCAATCCCTAAGATTTTCCACATCCTAATATAACTATAAGTTGGCAAATATAGCTTTATCCTTTATAAAATACTATTTTTAAAATACACCTATGAACAGTAACGCAGAACCTGCTCCGATGCCAGCTGTAACAGAACCGACCAATTTGCACCAGATTAAGCACTGAAACCTCCGCTCTCGCAGAAATCATCGAGTACTTAAGCTCGTACAAACCCGGTAGTCCAGAAATCTCGAAGGATTTCAAATCATTCAACAACATCCAGCCAAGATCGTACTTGTTCCACGAACATGCTCACGGGTTACAACACAGTTGCACATAGTTCAAATTACATCGGAGTACGAAATAATATTACAAACCATAATTTGAAACAGTAGCGAAAGCAACATAGTTTTGAAACACAACTTCAGTTGGTTCATAATACCGTGCCATTAGCCCGATCAGTCTAGCAAAAGCATCAGGTAAGGATAGG
>NZ_JBTGNV010000047.1:0-573 GCF_054332375.1 Haemophilus sp. SZY H53 | reverse complement strand
GGTCTCGGACAGTGTCTGGTGGGTAGTTTGACTGGGGCGGTCTCCTCCCAAAGAGTAACGGAGGAGCACGAAGGTTTGCTAATGACGGTCGGACATCGTCAGGTTAGTGCAATGGTATAAGCAAGCTTAACTGCGAGACAGACAAGTCGAGCAGGTACGAAAGTAGGTCATAGTGATCCGGTGGTTCTGAATGGAAGGGCCATCGCTCAACGGATAAAAGGTACTCCGGGGATAACAGGCTGATACCGCCCAAGAGTTCATATCGACGGCGGTGTTTGGCACCTCGATGTCGGCTCATCACATCCTGGGGCTGAAGTAGGTCCCAAGGGTATGGCTGTTCGCCATTTAAAGTGGTACGCGAGCTGGGTTTAGAACGTCGTGAGACAGTTCGGTCCCTATCTGCCGTGGGCGTTGGAGAATTGATTGGGGCTGCTCCTAGTACGAGAGGACCGGAGTGGACGCACCACTGGTGTTCCGGTTGTGTCGCCAGACGCATTGCCGGGTAGCTAAGTGCGGAAGAGATAAGTGCTGAAAGCATCTAAGCACGAAACTTGCCAAGAGATGAGTTCTCCC
>NZ_JBTGNV010000046.1:0-584 GCF_054332375.1 Haemophilus sp. SZY H53 | reverse complement strand
AATGTGAAGACACATTTTTGTCTACTCACTGCGTATCGAAAAGAGAGAGAGAGAGAGAGAGAGAGAGAGAATTATCATTAGCTCTAGACCCCAGAAATTAACTAGGAAGGATTATGATATATCCCTCTATACACTTCCACATAACCACACATGCACATCTTGATCAATTTTTATGATTTGCTGCTCCTTATGATCTGAGTGTCTAGCTTAGCAATAAACATCAGGCAATTTGCTCATGGTTCTTAGCCCACCTATAAACTCCACATATCATTCTTTAGAAATAGGAGAGGCTACATTTTGGCCTAAGTGAGGATTTAAACACCATTGAGTGATTGAGTGAATCTTGGAGGACTTAAGCAAGTTGTTATCTTTTGAAAACCTTGAAAAACCTCCAGACAGAATCCTAGTCAAACCTAAGCAAGATAAAAGTTTCCTATCTACTGCTTTATTTCACTCTTGCATGTTTGAAGTGAAAAGCTATAAGTCCCACATTGCTATGATTTATGATATATGCTAAGTTATTTCTCACTATACAATATGCACTTGCATACATCTTAAGTTGCTATCCATTTCATGCTCAATGC
>NZ_JBTGNV010000045.1:0-592 GCF_054332375.1 Haemophilus sp. SZY H53 | reverse complement strand
CCTCTACTTATCCTAATTCTAATCCCCACTCTACCCCTAACTAATTACAGAGCGAACCAGCTAAACCCTAGGGTTATTCTGGACCAACTCGAAGATAGTTGTGATCCGACGGCCACGCCCGCACAACTGGTAGCGTTGCCTCGACGCAACCTCACCGATTGCCGCCACGTGCCGCCACCGCTCTGCTCGTCCTTTTCACGGACCTCGCCCCCGGTTTTGAGGCCCAAACCGGGAAACCTGTCTTCACGACCAACCCCCGGTTTTGAGGCCCAAACCGGGAAACCAGCCGTCCATCGCCTGAGTTTTGTGGCCCAAACTCAGAAACCCGCCAGCGCCCAGGTTTTGAGGCCCAAACCTGGAAACCGTCCTCAGCCCGAGTTTTGTGGCCCAAACTCGGAAACCGTCAGCACCCAGGTTTTGTGGCCCAAACCTGGAAACCGTCCACCCGGTGGTATTTCTGTGGCTCAACCACCAAACCGGCGCCGTAGAGGGGATGCACTGCCCCGTGCACCCCGTCCACCTACACGTGTCCCCAGGTCCTCGACCCGAGCAACACCGTGCCCTGCAAGTCTCTGCTCATCGCTGTCCCAGG
>NZ_JBTGNV010000044.1:0-593 GCF_054332375.1 Haemophilus sp. SZY H53 | reverse complement strand
CAGGCTTTTTGTCTATATATACAGAGAAAAAAGTAAGCTATATTCTTAAATCACTTTCGAGTTTGAGAATATTCTTTTAGTCATTAAACATTTAGAGGAAGGTTATGGTAACCATTCGTTTATCTCGTGGCGGAGCTAAAAAACGCCCATTTTATCAAATCGTAGTAGCTGACAGTCGTTCACCACGTGACGGTCGTTTCATTGAGCGTGTAGGTTTCTTCAACCCAATCGCACAAGGTAACGCAGAGCGTCTTCGTGTTGATCTTGAGCGTGTAAACCACTGGGTTGCTCAAGGTGCATCACTTTCAGACCGTGTTGCAACTTTGGTAAAAGAAGCTCAAAAAGCATAATCTCGCTTTTTGATTTAGTTCTTAAACTAAGATAGGTGAAAATATGGAACAACAACGTATTGAAGTTGTGGGCAAATTAGGCTCAACCTACGGTATCCGTGGGTGGTTACGTATTTATTCATCAACAGAACAAGCTGAAAGCATTTTTGATTATCAACCTTGGTTTTTAAAAATCAAAGGTGAATGGCAGCCAACGGAATTAGAAAACTGGCGTCATCATAATCACGAAATCATCGTTAAATT
>NZ_JBTGNV010000043.1:0-607 GCF_054332375.1 Haemophilus sp. SZY H53 | reverse complement strand
CAAGTTATCGAACGCGAAATAAAGCCAAATTCCCAAAAAGATTCTTTCAGTGATCACACTTTTGAAAATGACATTTTATTGCAAGTCTAATTCAATAAGCATTGCTAAGCATTTTGCAAATACTTTTGAAAAAAACAGGTATCGGGTGTATCAGTGGTCAAGGTGGATAGTGCATCAATTAGGATAGCACACAACTCCTATAAACCTAATGCAATAATTTAACTCAAAAGCATTTAAGGAAATCATTTTATAAATTCAAGGAAAGGGTTAAATGCACCGGGGCTTGCCTTGGATGGCAAAAAGGACGGACTCGGGGTTGTCGGAGCTCGGGGTTGCCTCGGGGACAGATCCTTCGGTGGCTACCTCGACTTCAGGTCCTTCTTCGTCAACTATACGGATGCAATGATGAATGCTCATGAGAATGATGATATGGACTTATGGTGCAAGACAATTCCACTGATTTTAGATTACTTTTAAACAAAGCATGATTGAAATCTAGGTTGAGCATAAAAGGTAACCATTTCTTCCTTAAGCACTATTGATTAAAGCTAGGCCTTATTATAATTATCCTAAGCATCAACCAATCATAGCATCCCAACCATCATAG
>NZ_JBTGNV010000042.1:0-608 GCF_054332375.1 Haemophilus sp. SZY H53 | reverse complement strand
AACCTGCGGTTGGATCACCTCCTTACCAAAGACGAGAGACAATAAGTGTCCACACAGATTGATTGATATATTGTAGACAATATCGAGCAGAAAGCCGTTATTCCCTTGGGTCTGTAGCTCAGGTGGTTAGAGCGCACCCCTGATAAGGGTGAGGTCGGTGGTTCAAGTCCACTCAGACCCACCACTCAAACTGAGTGAGTGATGAAGGTGAATAGGGTGGTAAATAAACGATGATATGGGGATATAGCTCAGCTGGGAGAGCGCCTGCCTTGCACGCAGGAGGTCAGCGGTTCGATCCCGCTTATCTCCACCACTTATCATCGTTAAGTAAATTGACTGATTTAATGCTTAAAATGCTTTAATGAGTTTATTTAACGATGATAACTGAAAATGTTATTTATTTCTGTTCTTTAACAACCAGGAAACAAGCTGAAAAACTGAAGAGACTTTCAAGTCCTTTAAGGATAAGAAAAAGTCTGAGTAAGAATAAAATCTTGATTGAACAAAAGCAATCAAGTGTTTAGTTGAAAACACAACATCAAGAATTTTTGAGGTTGTATAGTTAAGTGACTAAGCGTACAAGGTGGATGCCTTGGCAATCAGAGGCG
>NZ_JBTGNV010000041.1:0-617 GCF_054332375.1 Haemophilus sp. SZY H53 | reverse complement strand
ATATTATCAAATTTAATTAAGCAACTTTTATTAAGCCTAAGTGTGGACATAGCAAGGCATCACAAACATCATAGACCAAAGGGTAGGGGTCTATGAACATCAAGCAATCCAAAAGTCACATCACAGGGCATTCAACGCTAACCCTAATCATCTTTTTCTATTTTCATAATTATATAAAAAGGTCATTTTATGAAGTTGCTCCAAAAATTACCAAATTAATCACATAAGTTCATTATGGTGTAGATAGATGGCAAAACAAATTTCATAATTTTTGGAGGTCATTAAGGTGCTCAAATAAAATCAGACATTAATTAACAAAAGGCACTATTTAACAATTAAAATAAAGGCTCAAAAATCAACTTGTTCCAAAAGACTTCAAAATTTCACCAGAGACTAAACATGGCATAACTAGCACATAAAAATTTATCTCATGATTTTTGGAGTTATAAATGATTTTCTAAAAATCCAAAACCATCCATTTATTAATTAAAAGAGGGATTTTACATTTTCAAATTCTTGCAGAAAAGTCAAGTTTCATATTTTTATAAAATACTTCAAGGTATAAAGAGTCTACCATGAATTTTTCAGAATTTTTGGAGCAACACAGAAAATCATAC
>NZ_JBTGNV010000040.1:0-656 GCF_054332375.1 Haemophilus sp. SZY H53 | reverse complement strand
GCGACCGGCGCTGCTCGACGTGCGTGAGCGCGCGCCGGAGCGCGCGCGGCGAGCTGGGCCGGCGCTGCGCGGCGAGCGGCGCACGCGGGCGAGCGGGAGCGGCCGCGGGTTGGGCCGAAAGGCCAGATGGGCCGAAAGGTGGGGCGCGGGAGATATCGTTTTCCTTTTTCTTTTTCCAAATTCTTTTCAAACTTTGACCATTCAAAACAGTTTCAAAAACTCAAAACTAGACTTTGACCCAAAAATAAAAGTTGCTCAAAATAATTTTCTCTACAACTTTCATATAAGACACTTTTTCTGAAAACCATTTTTACAACCTCCACATAAATAAAGCCAATTTTGAAACATAAACCATTTTGTTTGACTCATTTTTATTTAACAAACTATTTTGAACTAGGTCAAAATGTCAACAAGAAAAGCGCTCTACTCAACATTCTCTATTTTATAAAGCTATTTGCCAAAACAGAAATCCACTTTAATCATCAAGTCAAATAGAAATCCAAAATCCAGATAAATAAACAAAAGGCAAAAAGCACACTTATGCACATGAAATGATGCAATGCATTACTTATGCTCTTTAGTAGCTAATTGTAGTTCCTAATGCAGTGCTTGACACTAGGGTGTCACAGTGCCCTCACGATCATCATTACTATGAC
>NZ_JBTGNV010000039.1:0-672 GCF_054332375.1 Haemophilus sp. SZY H53 | reverse complement strand
ATAGAGTAGCTCTTATCCTTATTTATCTCACTTCATTCCTAGTGCTAAATATAAATAACGATACTTGGAACATCTCTGGGTAAAATGCTTCTACAACGGGTGTATTTATCTGTGCGCTTGCGGGTAAATATTTATCTTTAGATCCAGTGCCCTGATATAATTACATTGCTAGCTTCATGTTGGGGATGACAACTTGACGTTAAGTGATGCTAGTAGTGTCCCGTACATTTGTGAGGGCTTTTGCTAGAATCACTTCATTAAAGTTTATTATGAGCAATTGCATTAAGAAGTGTCAACAAGCATTTCTGGCGCCGTTGCCGGGGACCACATCAATTCATCTAGGGATGGTACCTAGGGTTTTTCATTAAAATCTTTATGAACATTGATAAGGACATTGCATTAACAGCATTTAAAACGGTAGCTAGAACATATCATTTTACTTACACACATTTGATGATGCACTAATTATTTACTTTTACAGGCTTACCCTGGCTTTTGTTTATCTTTTATATCTTATGCAGGGTGATGTATGACTGGTTTCCAACTTCCGAACAACTACATTGAGGAACACGAAGGTTTACTAAGGAAAACTACACGCAAACTTAAGAGACACTCAGCACCACTAACAGAAGTTAGCCAGATAAGAAGAAGCTTAACACCAGTGTTGGACAC
>NZ_JBTGNV010000038.1:0-675 GCF_054332375.1 Haemophilus sp. SZY H53 | reverse complement strand
CAAGGTCAAAGATCCTACACATGGTGTCATTCCAACACATATGGTGGTGTCCATCAAAAATGAAGACTCAAGTATCATCCATCTACCCTAGTCCAACCCTTTGTATCAAGAGAAGCATGCCTTTTATGGAAATAGATGACAAAGGGGGAGAAAGTATAACAAAGATAAAATGAAAGGGGGAGAACAAAGATAAAATGAGGGGAGAGAATGTAAAGATAAAATGAAAATGTTTTTGAGCACACAAGTAGGGGGAGCAAGCTCATGAACTTGGTTGTTGCATTTGATATGTGCATAATCATGTGCTCGCTTGCATTGCATAAGTTTTAAAATTCTGTCACACAAACAAAGGCATCAGCCCCACCACCTCCGAAGAAGACAGCCTCTGTTAGAAAACCAGCTCCCAAGATGACAAAACTTGCATATGACATGACCGAGGAGGAGACTGACGCTGCAGTGCAAAAAGACTGTAACAAGTTCTTCGAAGCTGCCATTGCTAGTGGTCGAGCAAAGCGAAACCCGGAGAAGCCGTACCTTTTTGTTCGTCCTGAAAAACTAAGGCAAACTGTGGACGCTCACCAGAAAAAGGTATGTGCTGCCCGTAAGGCTTCGCCAAAATCAGACTATGATCGCACGCTCAGCAAATCAATTCAGGAGGCGAAGAAGACAAAGAAGAGA
>NZ_JBTGNV010000037.1:0-742 GCF_054332375.1 Haemophilus sp. SZY H53 | reverse complement strand
GATGCTACTTTTATGCTCATCCTCTGATCCTATCACTCATGTTAAGATTGAATAGAACACATAAACAATAAGTTTGTCTTGTGCAATGTGCCTAAGTGTTGGTATAAATTAACGCACACTCTACTTTATCCGCAAGCGCACAGATAACATCTACCGATGTAGCACTTCACCAGAGTAACCCAGTTTTAATATCGAACCCAAAGGAACGGATAGTGTTAAGTCTTAAAGTCTAACCCCTGAGTAGCTAACAAGGACGGAGAATCTAGAAGTATAGAGGGGATCACTAAGGTTGTCTAATTCCAATTTAAGAGTGATATGTTTATATAATTCTTAGTGGGGAAGTTGCCATAAAAGGTCACAACATAGTATGATTCTTTTATGCAAATGTATAATCCTACCGAGCCTACACACGGGTAAGTGGACTATAGAAGAATCAACAAGGCTATAAGAGTCACCCTTGCGAACAACCACTACTACCGGCGTTATAGGAGGCAATTATGAGCTATCAAGTCTAAGCACCACGCTTACACTATCCAACTACTCTAACTCTAGAATGACTAGAATTAAAGTACTCAAAAGAGAGTCATAAACCTTAAGAATAATAAGAACAATAGCTCAAACTTAAATATAGACGTTGATTACCGAAACAATCGCTGAAGTTGATGATGAACTTGAATCCACAGGTACAAGATGAAGAAGTTGATCCGACAGGCCGGAGCTCCTTCTTGATCTCTTCCTCTCT
>NZ_JBTGNV010000035.1:0-812 GCF_054332375.1 Haemophilus sp. SZY H53 | reverse complement strand
CGGTGCCGCCACGCGTCGACCTGTTTCGCATAGGAACCTCCGCCCGGTTCTGAGGCCCAAACCGGCAAACCGTCGTGCCCAGGTTTTGAGGCCCAAACCTGCAAACCATCCACCCCGAGTTTTGAGGCCCAAACTCGGAAACCGGCCACCCCTAGTTTTGAGGCCGAAACTCGGAAACCGTCGAGGGTAGCTTTTTGAGGCTCAGCTACCGAACCCGTGCCGTAGACGGGATGTGGTTCGCACACCCCGACCACCGACATCAATGCCGATGCATGTCCAGCCTCCACGCTGGGCACAACGCCTTCGCCTTCCTTCTTGACTTGGCTGACGGCACTTGCGCCGCACGCAAGCCCGTGTCCGACCTCCGCCAAGTGCCACGACGCCATCGCCTTCCTCCCGACTCGGCCGATGCACCGCACATCCCCATGTGCTCTTGCTTGTCAACGCCACGTGCCAGCTACCACAGCTGGTCCTCAGGTCTCCCGGTCCATCGGTCCAAGCTCCACATCCGCCCTTCACCGCTCCCGGTCCGTCAGCATGACACGTCTCTACTTGACCTTCACCTCGCCATTGGCCACTGTCTCCGTGCTCTACACCTGCACGTCAACACAGCCAAGAGACACATGTTGCACACGCACACCAACACAAGTAACACGCCACAACTCAACGCCACCGGTTAGTCATAAACAATAAGTGCATAGCTAGATATAGACTCAACCGAGTAAAAGCCTCAAACCTTCCTCATCAAAGTCAATCATTCATCATATATGTTCTCAATCTCCCCCTTGATGAATGCATTGACTAAAAATAAG
>NZ_JBTGNV010000034.1:0-821 GCF_054332375.1 Haemophilus sp. SZY H53 | reverse complement strand
CAAACATATTTGGCAATCATTGGCTAGGTCACATCATATTTATAATCAAGAGACAACTCCATAGTAAAGGTGTCAAACAAAGTAACCCCTAAACCATGAGTTAATTGAGCCATACTGAACACTACATTCAGGATGTGGAATACAAAGGACTCAACAGGAATATCACACCCGCGATCTACCACTCTATCCGGAACATAGGACGCATTCGCAGATAAATAATGTATAGGCACCATGCCTACACAGCATTCATCACCCACCCGTTGTACTTTAAGATGAGCGCTATACGAACATGAGTATAAACATAAAGATGAACTATCTATGCCAAATATATAATCAAAGCAGACTATAAGCATTATAACTAAGAATATAATCATTGATGTCTTAATCATATCAATTGTATTGCTATCTAGAACACAATAATGAACAATAAGATGAATTAGATCATCGAGAAGAACTAAAGTACGAACTAGAACATGAACTAGAACAAGATTATGAACTAGAAGATGAACTAGACGATGAACATGAACTAGACGATGAACTAGAACATAAACAATGAAGAACAATGATGAACTAGAAGAGCAATTATGAAATAGATCCATAATGTTAATACAAGAGAGAAGATCTTGGGTTTACCGAGCCTTCTCGTGACTAGATCAGGAATCCAAGCGAAGCTTGCCTCCTCTAATCCTATTCTATCTACTAATCTAGGTGGATGAAGTTCTAGGTCTTCCGATTGATCTCCTTCTGAAGCTCTGATTGATGATGTCTAATGATCAAACCCTGATTGATTTCTAAAGAGGGGGGCCAGGGGCTGTTTATAT
>NZ_JBTGNV010000033.1:0-901 GCF_054332375.1 Haemophilus sp. SZY H53 | reverse complement strand
TGAGCCCAAACTCGGCAAACCCGCAGCACCCAGGTTTTGAGGCCCAAACCTGGAAACCGTCCACCGGTGGTTTTTCTGTGGCTCAACCACCAAACCGACGCTGTAGAGGGGATGCACCGCCCGTGCACCCCGTCCACCGACACATGTCCCCAGGTCCTCGACCCGAGCAACACCATGCCCCGCAAGTCTTCGCTCGTCGCTGTCCCAGGCTGCCAGCCACCACAGCTGATCCTCAGGCCACCGGTCCCTCAGTCCAAGCCTCACGTCCGCCCTTCGCCACTCTCGGTCCATCGGCACGGCACGTCTCTACTTGACCTTCACCTTGCCTTCGATCACTGTATCCGTGCTCGACACCTGCACAACACAAGCCAAAGAACATGCGCATCATCCCAGTTGACAATCACTCATCACTCAGAGACTCGGCATACACCCATGTATCCGCAATCTCCCCCTTGATGAGTGCATTGTCAACTACACCACAAATCATAAGTAACAGAAGAAGGTAGGAAGGAAGAGGAAGAGAGAACTCAACCAAATGACCCAAAAGCATAGCAAAGCCGAAGAAGGTCAAGTGGAAAGAGCAAAACAACTTGGTCCCCAAAGACATGGGCAACGGCTCGACGCAACCAAGCAAAGCAAAGCTAGCCCTCAAGAAGAGGTAGAACAGGCTCAACACCGCTAGCAAATACCAATTGAGAAATCGAAGCAAAATGCTAGTCCCTCAAGATAGAGGCACAGAGGCTCAACACAACTAGCAAGAAAGCTCGACACCAATTGAAAATCTGAAAGGCGAATGCTAGTCCCTCAAGAAAGAGGCACAAAGGCTCAACACAACTAGCAAAAACGCTCCGAACCAATTGGAAATTTCAAAAACTCATCATGAGCAAGCTCCCCCTTGCAT
>NZ_JBTGNV010000032.1:0-933 GCF_054332375.1 Haemophilus sp. SZY H53 | reverse complement strand
ATGGCGGAAGTAGCTTGTACCCACGTGGACGTCGTACCTGGATAAGAGTGGTGTACTGTACTTCTGGGTGGCGTAGGACCGGGTCCAATCTTGGAGGAATCGTGGTAGACGAGTTGGCATATGCAAGCTTGGGTGCTACATATGCAGTGTGGATAGGGATCCTCAGCTGAGTATTATTTATCCGGATTAACGTTGCTCCTCGGTTATGGAGACTTGGTCCACTGACTGTCAACGGAGAGTGGTTCTCAACTAGGAATGTTTTGAAATGTAAAATGAATCATGAACGATGAAGAATTGAGGAATACTGAATCTTTCAAAAATAAAATAAGGTTTACAAAAATGCTTTTCTGCAAAATACTTGATCTTGCTTAAGCCTTACCTTGACTACCCTAAGCCTCTCATTCCTGAGTCTTCTCCCTTTTCTTTAGTCGGGTAAGTCTTGTTGAGTACCCCAGTACTCAGGGTTTGTTACCCATGCTGCAGGTATGACAGAGTCCCCGATGTGTCTTGCACCCTGCTGCGTGACCATCGTCCAGGAAGAGGCCGATGAGGCCGAAGAATAGTTGTACACCCTCGGGCTGGGTGATTATAAGTATCTTTGTTGTTCTCCACTACGTTGCCTATGTCTATTTCTATTATCAGAACTTGGTTTGTAATAACTGCACCTTAATTTCTATTTGGAACCCTGTTTTGTAAAACTAATGTTATTTAAGTCTTCCGCTCTTTATTCCGATGTTATTTGTAAAAGTATGCAATGCTGTAACCGAATTGTGAGATGATCCTGCGGACATTGGGCACTGATGTAGCCCGGTGGCGAACAGGTCTTAATCACATGGAACATGGGTTCGGCTGTCAGAGGTTGACAGGGACACGTGGGCCATGAGATTAGGGCCGTTCCGTCACAGAGTGGTATCGGAGCATCTCACTTTAACG
>NZ_JBTGNV010000031.1:0-972 GCF_054332375.1 Haemophilus sp. SZY H53 | reverse complement strand
CAGAAAAGCTTGTTGACACCTCGGGTGGCACGCAGAAGAAACCGCAAGCGCACGGCTGTCAGTTGTAGCTTTTCACCTCAAAGTATTTCGGGATATCGAATCCACGAGGAACGTGAAGTGATTTTGAGAAAACTAGGGGGATAAGGATATCAAGGATAGATGAAGGGAACAGGCACTATCTACTAGGGTAGATCCTCGTTCTATTAGACTTCTAGTGATTTAAGTTCTTTACTAGTGTAGTGTGGGCGTACTAGCCTTTACCACTGACTTAGGTTGAACGCTAGCACAACGAGCCTTACTGTTAAACTGGGCCAACTACGTGGTGGAATTCAAGGCGCACAGGGCTGTCACCACCTGCTTGCTACCACAGCTATCCGGGGGTCCAGCCGTATCTGAAGGTAAGTCTATAACTAAGCACCACGCTTAATTATATTCTAACTATCTCTACCCTAGCTTTGAATAGAGACACCCTTGCGGACGTCAGAGCAAATACTTGACTTAATAAGATAAACACTAAACTAACTAAGCAACCTATTGGCAAAGATCAAACACTAAGCACACTAGAGATTAACTACTATGGCTAAGTGAATTGAACTGTAGGATAGCTAGGCACTCAAGCAATCAATCAAGTATACTACTCAATACTGGTAAGTAGAATAAAGTAATACTTGAAATGATGAACTAGAATATAGTAAAGTGCTTGAGTAACAAGAGCAAAACCTGAACTGGAGATGAAGGAAGACTCTTCCCACCTCCAGGACCGATCACTCGCACGCTTCTACTCTTGAGCTAAGCCTTGAGCAGCGCTACCGCGAGGGCAAAAATGCCTTGCTCTACTAGCTACCTACTTGCCTAAGCTCTCTGAGCTTCTAACCTAACTCTCACTTGCTTGTGTTGCTTCTTGGTGTGGTATGTGATGGTACAAATGAAGTAGTGTCACCAGGGGGGTATTTATAGCCTTGTGGAGTGAGG
>NZ_JBTGNV010000030.1:0-1025 GCF_054332375.1 Haemophilus sp. SZY H53 | reverse complement strand
GGTGGAACAGTAAGGTTTCCGAGAGGCAGTTTTCGCATCGGACGCGTCCGGTGGTCTGGCATCGGACGCAGGCAGCATCCGATGCTACGGTTTTCACACGGTTTTGTCTGCGGTTCGCTCGTTCGTTGTCGGAATTGATTTCCGTCTTTTGCGTTGGCTTTCTAGAGTTGTGTAGTGTCCCGCTGTGCTTCTTGGAAGCATCCACCCTACATCTAGGGTCGTGGACATTTGCAAGCTCTAGGGTTTGTCTTTTGGGGTGATTCTCGGGACAGTGGCAACTAGTTTCCGAAAGGAAATTTTGAAGCTCCCATTCACCCCCCCTCTGGTCGCTTTCGGGTAGCTTCTCGGTCCTTCAATTGGTATCGGAGCGGGTTAAGGATCTTCCACCTTAGCCGGTTCCAGATCCACAGAAGGCGACATGGATCGCGGCGTGGGCAAACCGCCGTTCTTTGATGGGACGAACTATGCGTATTGGAAGATACGCATGTCGGCCTATCTGCAGAGTTTGGTGCTTCCATCTGGGATATTTGCAACTCTGCTGATTACGTGGTCTTGGCTGCTCGTGTCACTCAGCTTCAGATCGATGAGCACGATGCCAATAGCCGAGCCCGTAATGCTCTTTTCTCCTGTTTGAGCATGTCTGAGTTTGATCGCGTTTCTCACCTCCCCACGGCTCGTGAGATTTGGGCGACCCTCATGCGCTTCCATGAGGGAACCACTCAAGTCAAATCCCGTCTCTACGAGTCGCACAAGCGAGAGTATGAGAACTTTCGACATATGCCTGGCGAGAGCATAGAAAGTTTATTCGCTCGCTTTCAGGTGATTGTCAACAGGATGAGGGCTAACAAGGAGCTGTTGCCTTTCGACGATCATGAGAGGGCTTTGAAGCTTTTGCATACTCTCGATCGGTCGGTGTGGGACTCAAAGGTCCAGGCGATCATCGAATCGTCTAACTATGAGACCCTCACTTGCGACGAGCTCTTTAGTAAGCTCAAATCTAGTGAGATTGACGCCATGTCGAGGGC
>NZ_JBTGNV010000028.1:0-1249 GCF_054332375.1 Haemophilus sp. SZY H53 | reverse complement strand
TTAAAAATCAAAGGTGAATGGCAGCCAACGGAATTAGAAAACTGGCGTCATCATAATCACGAAATCATCGTTAAATTAAAAGGCGTTGATGACCGTGAAGCCGCACAAATTTTAGCAAATGTTGAAATTGGTGTGGATTTATCTATATTCCCAGAACTAGAAGAAGGCGATTATTACTGGCACGATTTAATTGGTTGTTCAGTCGTAAACTTAGAAGGTTATACAATGGGAACGGTAACAGAGATGATGGAAACCGGTTCTAATGATGTGTTAGTGGTGAAAGCCAATACCAAAGATGCTTTTGGAAAACAAGAGCGGTTAATTCCGTTCTTGTATGAACAAGTAGTTAAAAGAGTCGATCTCACCACGAAAACAATTGAAGTGGATTGGGACGCTGGTTTCTAATCTCAAGTATGCACAAACGTAATGTAGTAGGCTTTTTATGTGGATAGGGGTAATTTCATTATTCCCCGAAATGTTTAAAGCGATTACGGAATTTGGGGTTACAGGAAGAGCCGTAAAACATAATCTTCTGCAAGTAGAATGTTGGAATCCAAGAGATTTTACATTCGACAAGCATAAAACCGTGGATGACCGTCCTTATGGTGGTGGCCCGGGAATGCTGATGATGGTGCAACCTTTACGGGATGCGATTCATGCTGCGAAAGCAGCGGCAGGAGAAGGCGCAAAGGTGATTTACCTTTCGCCACAAGGACGTAAACTCGATCAAGGCGGCGTAACCGAGCTTGCTCAAAATCAGAAATTGATTTTAGTATGTGGACGTTACGAAGGTATTGATGAGCGATTGATTCAAACTGAAATTGATGAAGAATGGTCAATCGGGGATTACGTTCTGACCGGTGGGGAATTGCCGGCAATGACATTAATTGATGCTGTTGCACGTTTTATTCCCGGTGTATTAGGCAAACAAGCCTCCGCAGAAGAAGATTCTTTTGCAGACGGTTTATTAGATTGCCCGCATTACACCAGACCGGAAGTGTTAGAAGGATTAACTGTGCCATCCGTGCTGATGTCGGGACATCACGAAGAAATTCGGAAATGGCGATTAAAACAATCGCTACAAAGAACGTGGCTCCGACGCCCTGAGCTCTTAGAAGGCCTAGCTCTGACTGACGAACAACGTAAACTGTTAAAAGAGGCGCAAGCCGAGCATAACAGTTAGTTTCAGTTACATCTAGGATCAATAAAGGATCAAACAATGTCTAACATTATCAAACAACTTGAACAA
>NZ_JBTGNV010000027.1:0-1268 GCF_054332375.1 Haemophilus sp. SZY H53 | reverse complement strand
GGAGTTCATGGGGGATGACGAGTTGGCTTTGCTCGCCAACCGGTTCTCGCGGTTCCACAACAACCGCATGAACCGTCGCCGCGGAGGAGGACGCTCTGGATGTTTCGAGTGCGGCGACCCCGACCACTTCATCGCCAACTGTCCCAAGAAGAACAAGTAGGCATTTGGGAAGGGCGATCATGGGCACAAGTACGACTCCGGCAAGCGCAAGGAGAAGTACGTCCCCGCGAGGCACAAGCGGAGGGGCGGCTTCGACAAGGAGTACATCAAGAAGAAGTACTTGGAGAAGGCCCAGGCTGAGCAGCGTGCGTTCTTCGCCACGCTCAGCGACGTCGACGGCTCGGATGACGACTCCGCTTGCTCAAGCGATGACGAGTCCGAGAAGAAGAAGAGGATCGAGGACAAGCTGAACGGCCTCTGCTTCTTCGCCGACGACGAGGGCTTCTGCACCATGGCCCTCGGCAAGGAGGTCGACGGTGAGCTGGAGGACACTCCTCGGAACGACGACGACGACGACGACACCTCCCAGGTATCTCAGACCCCCGATGAGCTTTCTGCTGAGGTCGAGAAACTTACTGCCGCTCTCCTTAGTCAAGATAAGTTGCTTAGGCGTGCCGCTAGAGAGCGCAAGGAGTTTAGGCAGAAGTGGGAGGATACGGTGAAGGAACTTGAGTCTGTCAAGTCCACCGTTGTTGTGACTGAGGAGGATGAGTGTGAGATGTGCACCACGCACATGACTGACCTTCTCACTTTGAGAGGTAAGTATGCTGCGTTGGTAGGAGAGGTGGATGAGCTGAAGGCTAGACCCTCGCTGTTGGGTGCGTGCAAGTCTTGTGCTGGCTTGCAATCCGAGTTGGCAGAGAAGAATGCCAAGATTGTGTCTCTTGAGAAGGCCAGCTCGGATAGCACTTGTGTGTCTAGATGCACTTTGTGTGAGGGTTTGGAGATGGAGATAGCCAATGTGAAGCATGACAAGATGCAAACCGAGGAAGAAAACACATACCTTCGGACCATCTTGTCATGGGTCTCCTGTAGTGAGCCGCAGCTCGGGATGATGATCTCCCAATTCAAGCGAGCTGTTGGTGCCCCTGGTGTAGGTTTTGCTCAGAGTGTTGATCTCTCAGGTTTTGGGAAGATTGGAGAGTCTAGTGGTCTGAACCCATGTGAGAAGCCCAATTCCACCACTACTCCCAAACTTGCCAAGCTTCCACTCAAAGAGCCAGCCAAGCCTATCACCCAAGATGGTGTGGTTGAGGAAACCCCGAGAG
>NZ_JBTGNV010000026.1:0-1685 GCF_054332375.1 Haemophilus sp. SZY H53 | reverse complement strand
ACAGCAACCTTATTCAACTTAATCGGTTCTGATTCTAACCAAATGTTCTCAATGCCTTGGCATTGGCACTTTGTATTAGGTGGTTTTGCACTTGGTATGATCTTCATGGCTACAGACCCTGTATCCGCTTCATTTACCAATACGGGTAAATGGTGGTACGGTGCGTTAATTGGCGTGATGGCGGTATTAATTCGTACAGTGAACCCAGCTTATCCAGAAGGGATGATGTTAGCGATTTTATTTGCAAACTTATTTGCACCAATTTTCGACTACATCGTGGTTCAAGCAAATATCAAACGTCGGAGAGCAAGAACAAATGGCTAAATTTAATAAAGATAGCGTTAGCGGTACAGTTACCGTTGTTGTGTTGCTAAGTTTAGTGTGTTCTATCGTGGTTTCTGGTGCTGCAGTAGCATTAAAATCCAAACAAGATGAACAAAAAGCACTCGACGTTCAACGTAACATTTTAACTGTTGCTGGCTTAATGAAAGAAGATAATGCATCAGTAATCAAAGACACTTACAACAAATTTATTGAACCTCGTTTAGTGGATTTGCAAAGTGGTGATTACGTTCAAGCTTCAGCAGAAGAAATCAATAAATTTGAACCTAAAGATGCCGTTAAAGATCCAGCTAAAAGCCAAGCTATCCCAGCTGAGGCAGATAAAGCAGGGATCAAGGTCCGTGCAAACCAAGCGCGTGTTTATCTTGTAAAAGATGAGCAAGGCAATGTAACCCAAGTTGTATTACCAATGTATGGCCGTGGTTTATGGTCAACCATGTATGGTTTTGTTTCTGTTGCACCAGATGCGAATACCATCAAAGGTATTACTTACTATGATCAAGGTGAAACAGCTGGTCTTGGGGGCGAAATTGCGAACCCTCGTTGGCAAGCACAGTTTGTCGATAAAAAATTATTCGATGAGCAAGGTAACCAAAAATTCAAAATCTACAAAGGTAGCTCTGCTGCAGATAAAGAGCACGGTGTAGATGGTTTATCAGGTGCAACTTTAACCAGTAACGGTGTTCAAGGTTCATTTGATTATTGGTTCAGCCAAAATGGCTTTGGTCCATTCTTAGCGAAATTTAAAGCAGGAGAAATCAAATAATGGCTGATGCAAAAGTAAACTTAAAAGGTCTTTTATTCGATCCTATTGTTAAAAATAACCCGATTGCCTTGCAAATTTTGGGTATCTGTTCTGCATTAGCGGTAACAACCCAATTACAAACAGCAATCGTTATGGCGATTGCGGTAAGTTTGGTAACCGGTTTCTCCAGTTTGTTCATTTCATTGATTCGTAACTATATTCCAAATAGTATCCGTATCATTGTACAACTGGCGATTATCGCATCTTTAGTAATCTTGGTTGACCAAGTATTAAAAGCTTATGCCTATGGTTTATCTAAACAGCTTTCTGTATTCGTTGGCCTTATCATTACAAACTGTATCGTAATGGGTCGTGCAGAAGCGTTTGCGATGAAATCACCTCCGCTAGAAAGCTTTGTTGATGGTATCGGTAATGGTTTAGGTTATGGTGCGATCTTATTAATTGTCGCCACATTACGTGAATTAATCGGTTCTGGTCGTTTATTTGGTTTCCCTGTATTCCAAACGATTCAAGACGGCGGTTGGTATCAACCAAACGGTTTATTCCTTCTTGCACCAAGTGCGTTCTTTATTATCGG
>NZ_JBTGNV010000025.1:0-1931 GCF_054332375.1 Haemophilus sp. SZY H53 | reverse complement strand
GATGCTGCTGAA
The DNA here is from genome assembly GCF_054332375.1 of Haemophilus sp. SZY H53. NCBI lineage: Bacteria > Pseudomonadati > Pseudomonadota > Gammaproteobacteria > Pasteurellales > Pasteurellaceae > Haemophilus > Haemophilus sp. SZY H53. Next base: position 1,919 of record NZ_JBTGNV010000025.1, on the reverse strand, counting down.
GCTGAACTATCTGCTGCAGATGCGCTGTTGCTTGCCGCTGAAGCTGAACTATCCGCTGAACTTGCACTGTTAGATGCTGCTGATGCTGAACTGTCCGCTGCTGACGCACTGTTAGATGCTGCTGATGCTGAACTGTCCGCCGCAGATGCGCTGTTAGATGCTGCTGACGCTGAACTGTCTGCTGCGCTTGCGCTGTTGCTTGCTGCTGATGCAGAAGAGTCTGCCGCTGACGCACTGTTAGATGCCGCAGAAGCTGAACTATCCGCTGCAGATGCGCTGTTAGATGCAGCTGATGCAGAAGAGTCCGCTGCACTTGCGCTGTTAGATGCTGCTGAAGCTGAAGAGTCTGCTGAGCTTGCGCTATTGCTTGCTGCAGAAGCTGAACTATCTGCTGAACTTGCGCTGTTAGACGCTGCAGAAGCTGAACTGTCCGCTGCAGATGCGCTATTAGATGCTGCTGATGCTGAACTATCCGCTGCGCTTGCACTATTGCTTGCCGCAGAAGCTGAACTATCCGCTGAGCTTGCACTGTTAGACGCTGCTGACGCTGAACTATCTGCTGAACTTGCACTATTAGATGCTGCTGATGCAGAAGAGTCTGCTGCAGATGCACTGTTAGATGCCGCTGAAGCTGAACTGTCCGCTGCAGATGCGCTATTAGATGCTGCTGATGCTGAACTGTCTGCTGCGCTTGCGCTGTTAGACGCCGCCGAAGCTGAACTATCTGCTGAACTTGCACTATTAGATGCCGCTGAAGCTGAACTATCTGCTGAGCTTGCGCTGTTGCTTGCCGCTGAAGCTGAACTGTCTGCTGAGCTTGCGCTATTAGATGCTGCTGAAGCTGAACTATCTGCTGCAGATGCGCTGTTGCTTGCCGCTGAAGCTGAACTGTCTGCTGAACTTGCGCTGTTAGATGCTGCTGATGCTGAACTGTCCGCTGCTGACGCACTGTTAGATGCCGCTGATGCAGAAGAGTCCGCCGCAGATGCGCTGTTACTTGCCGCCGAAGCTGAACTGTCTGCTGCAGATGCACTGTTAGATGCCGCAGAAGCTGAACTATCTGCTGCGCTTGCGCTGTTGCTTGCTGCTGATGCAGAAGAGTCCGCTGCACTTGCACTGTTAGATGCTGCTGAAGCAGAAGAGTCTGCTGCGCTTGCACTATTAGATGCTGCTGACGCTGAACTGTCCGCTGCGCTTGCACTGTTAGACGCTGCAGAAGCTGAACTATCCGCTGCAGATGCGCTGTTACTTGCTGCTGATGCTGAACTGTCTGCTGCGCTTGCGCTGTTAGACGCCGCCGAAGCTGAACTATCTGCTGCAGATGCACTGTTAGACGCTACTGAAGCTGAACTGTCCGCTGCAGATGCACTGTTAGATGCTGCTGATGCAGAAGAGTCTGCTGCACTTGCGCTGTTGCTTGCCGCTGATGCTGAGCTGTCCGCTGCAGATGCACTGTTAGATGCTGCTGATGCAGAAGAGTCTGCTGCGCTTGCACTATTGCTTGCTGCAGAAGCTGAACTATCTGCTGAACTTGCGCTGTTAGACGCTGCAGAAGCTGAACTATCCGCTGCAGATGCGCTGTTACTTGCTGCTGATGCTGAACTGTCTGCTGCGCTTGCGCTGTTAGACGCCGCCGAAGCTGAACTATCTGCTGCAGATGCACTGTTAGACGCTACTGACGCTGAACTATCCGCTGAGCTTGCACTATTAGATGCTGCTGAAGCTGAACTATCTGCTGCACTTGCACTGTTAGATGCCGCTGAAGCTGAACTATCCGCTGCGCTTGCGCTGTTGCTTGCTGCTGATGCAGAAGAGTCTGCCGCTGACGCACTGTTAGATGCAGCTGATGCAGAAGAGTCCGCTGCACTTGCACTGTTAGATGCTGCTGAAGCAGAAGAGTCTGCTGCGCTTGCACTATT
>NZ_JBTGNV010000024.1:0-2242 GCF_054332375.1 Haemophilus sp. SZY H53 | reverse complement strand
CACAACATCAAGAATTTTTGAGGTTGTATAGTTAAGTGACTAAGCGTACAAGGTGGATGCCTTGGCAATCAGAGGCGAAGAAGGACGTGCTAATCTGCGAAAAGCTTGGATGAGTCGATAAGAGGCGTTTAATCCAAGATGTCCGAATGGGGAAACCCAGTAGATGAAGAATCTACTATCACTGACTGAATACATAGGTAAGTGAGGCAAACCGGGAGAACTGAAACATCTAAGTACCCCGAGGAAAAGAAATCAACCGAGATTTCGTTAGTAGCGGCGAGCGAACGCGAAGGAGCCTGTTAGTGATAATGACAGAGACAGAGGAACAAGCTGGGAAGCTTAGCGACACAGGGTGATAGCCCCGTACTCGAAGTCCAGGTCATGGTACTAAGCTAACGATAAGTAGGGCGGGACACGTGATATCCTGTTTGAAGATGGGGGGACCATCCTCCAAGGCTAAATACTCCTGATTGACCGATAGTGAACCAGTACTGTGAAGGAAAGGCGAAAAGAACCCCGGTGAGGGGAGTGAAATAGAACCTGAAACCTTGTACGTACAAGCAGTGGGAGCCCTTTAAGGGTGACTGCGTACCTTTTGTATAATGGGTCAGCGACTTATATTTTGTAGCGAGGTTAACCGAATAGGGGAGCCGAAGGGAAACCGAGTCTTAACTGGGCGTCTAGTTGCAAGGTATAGACCCGAAACCCGGTGATCTAGCCATGGGCAGGTTGAAGGTTGGGTAACACTAACTGGAGGACCGAACCGACTAATGTTGAAAAATTAGCGGATGACTTGTGGCTGGGGGTGAAAGGCCAATCAAACCGGGAGATAGCTGGTTCTCCCCGAAATCTATTTAGGTAGAGCCTTGAGCGGACACCTTCGGGGGTAGAGCACTGTTTCGGCTAGGGGTCCATCCCGGATTACCAACCCGATGCAAACTACGAATACCGAAGAGTGATACTCAGGAGACACACGGCGGGTGCTAACGTCCGTCGTGGAGAGGGAAACAACCCAGACCGCCAGCTAAGGTCCCAAAGTCTATATTAAGTGGGAAACGAAGTGGGAAGGCTTAGACAGCTAGGATGTTGGCTTAGAAGCAGCCATCATTTAAAGAAAGCGTAATAGCTCACTAGTCGAGTCGGCCTGCGCGGAAGATGTAACGGGGCTCAAATATAGCACCGAAGCTGCGGCATCAGTAGCAATACTGTTGGGTAGGGGAGCGTTGTGTAAGCGGATGAAGGTGTGTTGAGAAGCATGCTGGACGTATCACAAGTGCGAATGCTGACATAAGTAACGATAAAACGGGTGAAAAACCCGTTCGCCGGAAGACCAAGGGTTCCTGTCCAACGTTAATCGGGGCAGGGTGAGTCGGCCCCTAAGGCGAGGCTGAAAAGCGTAGTCGATGGGAAACAGGTTAATATTCCTGTACTTGGTAAAGCTGCGATGTGGGGACGGAGCAGGTTAGGTTATCGCACTGTTGGATATGTGCGTTTAAGTTGGTAGGTGGGAAGTTTAGGCAAATCCGAACTTCCTTAACACTGAGAGATGATGACGAGGCTCTACGGAGCTGAAGTAACCGATACCACACTTCCAGGAAAAGCCACTAAGCGACAGGCTTTACTAAACCGTACTGAAAACCGACACAGGTGGTCAGGTAGAGAATACTCAGGCGCTTGAGAGAACTCGGGTGAAGGAACTAGGCAAAATAGCACCGTAACTTCGGGAGAAGGTGCGCCGGCGTAGATTGTAGTCCCTCGCGGGCGAAGGTTGAACCGGTCGAAGATACCAGCTGGCTGCAACTGTTTATTAAAAACACAGCACTCTGCAAACACGAAAGTGGACGTATAGGGTGTGATGCCTGCCCGGTGCTGGAAGGTTAATTGATGGTGTAATCGAAAGAGAAGCTCCTGATCGAAGCCCCAGTAAACGGCGGCCGTAACTATAACGGTCCTAAGGTAGCGAAATTCCTTGTCGGGTAAGTTCCGACCTGCACGAATGGCATAATGATGGCCAGGCTGTCTCCACCCGAGACTCAGTGAAATTGAAATCGCCGTGAAGATGCGGTGTACCCGCGGCTAGACGGAAAGACCCCGTGAACCTTTACTATAGCTTGACACTGAACATTGAATTTTGATGTGTAGGATAGGTGGGAGACTTAGAAGTAGTCACGCCAGTGATTATGGAGTCGACCTTGAAATACCACCCTTTAACGTTTGATGTTCTAACGAAGATTGCGAAACG
>NZ_JBTGNV010000023.1:0-2475 GCF_054332375.1 Haemophilus sp. SZY H53 | reverse complement strand
TGAAAATTAAAGAAAAATATGAATACTTACGTAGTTAGCTAACATTTTTTTATGTTGTAGATAAAACAAAACCGCCTGTTAGGCGGTTTATGGTAAAATCACTTTTGTGCTACTGGGCGACCGATGTGTTATTTGCCGTAGCACATCGCCTAGTCGCTTAGTCTTGTAGTACTAAGGGGGTGATTTATGTGAAAACATCAGAAATTATTACTCTGATAATACTAGCTTTGCTAGTTGGGGCAATCGGCTTTAAAGTCTTCGCTACACTGGATTTGCTGATTGCAGTATTCAATAAATTAGCCTAACGGCTAGGAAGGGAGCGGAGTTGCGATCTGTTCCCGACCTTTCTAAATTGTATGCCCGAACACCGTATATTTCAACCTAAAAACGCATTTTTTAGCGTTTTTCAGCATTAAACACATTTCATCATACTTCTCTTTAAAACGGCTAAAAACGCATTTTAAGCCGCAATATGTGAATAATATTCTAACATAACGTGTAATAACTTCGTAGAACAAGATATAGGATTTGAGCTCACAGCGAATATAGCCAAGTAAAGTGGATTTATTTTATAAAATAAGGCCTACTTTACATATCTTGCCCACTCTTTTAAGTAAACTTTTAATATGCCCAACGTAGCATCTAGGTATAAAAAAGGTTTTATTTAGTATTATTAGGTATTATTTGGTTGTATTTAAGTTCAAACTGGTTTTTTTTGGTGTAAAAAGATAAAAAAATAGGGCTGAAAGCCCCAAAAGAGCCTGTCGGCTCTATATTTTTAGTGTTTTAGTGTTTTAGTGTTTTCGGTTATCAAGAGCCCTTTATTTGCAAGCCTTGCAAGATTTTCACGACTACAAATTTATTGTTTCACGACTACAAATTTATTGTTTCACGACTACAAATTTATTGTTTCACGACTACAAATTTATTGTATTTGACTTCATTTGTTTTGATTGGTAGTCTTATGGCAATAAAAATGTAGTCTTAAAGGTTTATTTATGAGCAATGAACTAACTATATCGAAAGCGAATAGTTTTGTAGAAGCTAGTTATTCTATGACACTTGATGAGATGAGAGTTCTATCATTAACGTTAGGTGTGTTTGATCCAACTAATCCTAAACGTGGCTTTGATTTTACTGTCGCTGAATTTTGTAAACATTTTCCTGAAGTAAATCCTGATATAGCTTATGTTCAAGTACAAAAGGCTATTAGAAAAATTTCAAGTCGTTGGATGACTTTACAAAATGATGATCGTATTTTGCACGAAGTGGCATTTGTAACGGATAGAGTATATTTCAAAAAAGAAGGTCGATTTTATATTGAGTTTCACGAAAAAATATTGCCTTACATTGCTAACTTAAAGGCTCGTTATACCAAATATGAGCTTGTGAACATTGGTGCATTCACAAGTACACACACGATCCGACTTTATGAGTTATGCTCACAATATAAAACCGTTGGCACGCGAGAGATAAAATTAGAAGATCTTAAAGATTGGCTACAAGTTTCAGATAAATACGATAGATACAATAATTTTAATCAGCGTGTATTAGAACCATCTATTACTGAAATCAATACTAAATCTGATCTGCTTGTTGATGTTAAGCCTATTAAGCGTGGTCGTTCAATTCACGCCCTACATTTCACAATCAAGCCACAAAAAGCGGTTCAATCTACCGAAAAAACAGCAAATAAACGCCCTAACTTTCCGCATAAAAACAAATACGGCTCTTTCGTTAAACTTGATACGCAAAATCCTAAAATGAGTTCGCATGAATATGCCCTTTATGCGAAAGATTGTTTAAAGATTTTGGATGATTTTTATCAAAAAATCGAAGATGTACCGCCCGAAGATTTGCGTTTTTATTGGGTTTTCCTTGCAGTCAACGCAAGCCATAAATCGAAATTAGGTACAAAAAAAACTTTTGTTGATGAATTGAAAAAGCGTGGCTACAAGATTGTAGATTGTGAGTTGGTTAAGATTTAAGATAGGGGATTTAGATTTTATGAGTGATGAAAAATTAACGCCAGAAGTTTTAGCTAGAAGGGAATACCATGTAAGAAATTCCTTAGCTAGTTTTGCTTTGGAGGGAGAATATCCTTCTAAGGAAGCTGAAGCTTTATTTTACAAATTTGCTTCAGGTGAAATTGAAACGATAGAGGAGTTAAAAAAGCAAATTGATTTATTGGAATATGAAGATGAGGGGGGAATGGCAACCATAATTCAAAAGGACGTTCTGATTGAGGCTATTGCCCAAGTTCAAGGTTTTTTGAGTCGCAACTTACCGTATTCTGACTCTTTGAACAATGATGAATTATTTTTGTGTGGGCTACGTGAGCATATTTATAGCACTCATCATAATCAATTAGATTATGAATCTTTGCTTGTTGATATTATGAAAATTAAAGAAAAATATGAATACTTACGTAGTTAGCTAACATTTTTTTATGTTGTAGATAAAACAAAACCGCCT
>NZ_JBTGNV010000022.1:0-2982 GCF_054332375.1 Haemophilus sp. SZY H53 | reverse complement strand
AACGTACTTTATGAAAACTACTTGAAAAATCATGAAGCACCAGAAGATTGTGAATACTACATGTGTGGACCTCCGGTAATGAACGCGGCGGTCATCAAAATGTTGAAAGACCTCGGTGTTGAAGATGAAAACATCTTATTAGATGACTTCGGTGGTTGATTTTAGTTAATCAAAACATCATGAATACTGACCGCACTTTGTGATGAAGTGCGGTCAAAATTTAAGGTGTTTTTAGAAAATTTTCTATGATTACAGGTAAATTTTGTTTAGTTTGCTAGTAGTTCACAGATTTAGGAAATCCAGATGAAAAAATTAATAAGCGGTATCGTGGCGGTGGCAATGGCATTAAGTCTTGCAGCCTGTGAAAAAGAAACAAAAGTTATCTCATTAAGTGGTAAAACAATGGGAACAACTTATCATGTTAAATACCTTGATGAAGGCTCAATGAAAGCAACATCTGAAAAGACGCATGAAGAAATTGAAGCTATCTTAAAAGATGTGAACGCGAAAATGTCCACTTACAAAAAAGATTCGGAATTGAGTCGTTTCAATCAAAATACCCAAGTGAATACACCGATTGAGATTTCAGCAGATTTTGCCAAAGTATTGGCCGAAGCGATTCGTTTAAATAAAGTGACTGAAGGTGCATTGGATGTAACTGTTGGCCCTGTCGTTAATTTATGGGGATTTGGCCCGGAAAAACGTCCAGAAAAACAACCTACACCAGAACAATTAGCTGAACGCCAAGCTTGGGTTGGTATTGATAAAATTGCCCTCGATATGAGTGCTGCCAAACCGACATTAAGCAAAGCACTTCCTCAAGTTTATGTCGATTTGTCCTCGATTGCTAAAGGCTTTGGCGTTGATCTGGTCGCTGAAAAGTTAGAACAATTAAATGCTCAGAATTACATGGTTGAAATCGGCGGAGAAATTCGTGCGAAAGGAAAAAATATTGAAGGCAAACCTTGGCAGATCGCAATTGAAAAACCAACTACAACAGGTGAAAGAGCGGTTGAAGCTGTCATTGGATTAGACAATATGGGAATGGCAAGTTCTGGCGATTATCGAATTTACTTTGAAGAAAATGGTAAACGCTTTGCTCATGAAATTGATCCGAAAACAGGTTATCCAATTCAGCATCATTTAGCCTCAATTACGGTACTTGCACCAACTTCAATGACTGCAGATGGCTTATCAACAGGGTTATTTGTGCTTGGTGAAGACAAGGCGTTAGAAGTGGCTGAGAAAAATAATCTTGCCGTTTATTTAATCATTAAAACAGATAATGGTTTTGTGACAAAATCATCCTCTGCTTTCAAAAAATTAACAGAAACAAAAGAATAGTTATGCAAACTTTATTTTTTACTTTAATCGCTTTCGTCGCAATTATATTGTTGATGTCTATCGGATTTATTATCAAAAAACAAAGTTTAAAAGGCAGCTGCGGTGGTTTATCTACCCTTGGTATTGCCAAAGCTTGTGATTGTGATAAACCTTGCGACACGCTTCAATCAAAATTAGATGCGGGCGATAAACAAGCAAAAGCCGAATATGAGCAAAAATTTGCGAAAAAAGATGGTGATTCGCAATTTTATGAAGTGAAATAACTTGCATCAAAAATGACCGCACTTTATGTGCAAAATTATTTTGCCGTTTTCTCATTCAATGACCAATGTGCTTCGTCTTAACCGAAGTTACGGGAGAACTATGTTAATTTCAAATACTTATAATCAATACTTTCCTCAATTGACGCAAGAACAGCTTGCGAGAAATGCGACAAAAAAAGTCATTTGTGGTATGTCTGGCGGAGTGGATTCTTCTGTGTCAGCTTTTATTCTTCAACAGCAAGGCTATCAGGTGGAAGGCCTGTTTATGAAAAACTGGGAAGAAGATGATGATACGGATTACTGCACTGCAGCAGCTGATCTTGCAGATGCTCAGGCTGTATGTGATAAGTTGGGGATTAAACTACATAAAATTAATTTTGCTGCAGAATATTGGGATAATGTATTTGAGCATTTTTTAACTGAATATAAAGCAGGGCGCACGCCGAACCCAGATATTTTGTGTAATAAAGAAATTAAATTTAAAGCATTTTTAGAATATGCAGCTGAAGATCTTGGTGCTCATTACATTGCAACAGGGCATTATGTACGTAGGGCTGGTGATGATGAAAATGCAAAATTATTACGTGGTTTAGATGCTAATAAAGATCAAAGTTATTTTCTTTATACCTTAAGCCATAAACAAGTGGGACAAAGTTTATTCCCCGTTGGTGAAATTGAGAAGCCCATTGTTCGCGCTATTGCTGAAGAGCTTGGCTTAATTACGGCGAAGAAAAAAGACTCTACCGGTATTTGTTTTATTGGTGAGCGTAAATTTAAGGATTTCTTAGCTCGTTACTTACCGGCTCAACCTGGTGATATTCGTACTGTTGATGGTGAAATTATTGGTCGCCATGATGGTTTGATGTATCACACGTTGGGACAGCGTAAAGGGTTAGGCATTGGTGGTTTAAAAAATGCGGGTGATGAGGCTTGGTATGTGGTAGATAAGGATGTTGAAAATAATGAGCTTATTGTCGCTCAGGGGCATGACCATCCTCGTTTATTTTCAAAAGGTTTGATTGCTAGCCAATTACATTGGGTTGATCGCGAGCCAATTCGTGAATTAGTACGTTGCACGGTTAAAACACGTTATCGCCAACAAGATATTCCTTGTGTGATTGAACCGATTGATGATGAAACTATTCGAGTGATTTTCGATGAACCTCAATCAGCCGTCACACCAGGACAATCTGCCGTATTTTACCTTGGTGAAATTTGTTTGGGCGGTGGGATTATCGAAGAACGGATTAAATAACCTAACAAAAAAGGCTTGGGATCCCAAGCCTTTTTCTTTGCGAAATTATTCGCCCAAACGCTCTTTAATACGAGCAGATTTACCTGAACGTTCACGTAAGTAGTAAAGTTTAGCTTTACG
>NZ_JBTGNV010000021.1:0-3472 GCF_054332375.1 Haemophilus sp. SZY H53 | reverse complement strand
GGTGCGCCATCTTTGGTGTTGTTGTCAGTGTCGCCATTACTTGCTTCACCGTTGTTATCAACATCGCCTGGGATGCCAGTATCTAATTCAAAAGATTCGGTATCACCTGAAACGGCTGGATTATTGCCTTGTTGAATGGATACACCGACTTTATAATTACCATCAGCCGGTAAGCTTTCTTTAGGGATAGTAAGGTCAATTTTACCATTAGTTACTTCGTCACCTGTCACAGTGTGGCTGATTTGTTCTGTAGTACCATCTGGTTTTGTGATAGTCACAGTTACAGTAGCGCCTTCAATTGTACCTTTTGGTAAAATAATCTGAGTTTGAACACCATCTTCCAATTCTTTACCATTGATATAACCATCTTGAGCTTCTGGAATAATAATACCTGGTTTGCCTTCTACTTGGTCAATACCTGAGATTGCATCGCCTTCAGAACCTTTATTGCCTGAATTATCCGTTGCATTCGCAGTTACTTTAGTATTATCTTTTACTTTATCAGCAGGAATAGTGGTTTTACCTGTATTTTCATCAACAATTAAATTTGTATCTGTTGAGGTCCATTTACCATTATTACCTTTTTCCACTGTAGAGGTATGCTCAACACCATTTTCATCAGTATAGCGAATAGTTACCGTTTTGGTGTCTGCTTCACTCGGTGGCACAACATCTACGGAACCGCCTACGTTCGCAGTTACAGTTGGCGCTCCTGGAGGGGTTGTATCTTTACTACCACTACTGCTATCATGACCCGCAGCAATCGCAATACCCGCAATAGGAACAAGAGCTAATAACCACCAAGGATTAAACGCCCACATTGCAGACTTCAGCGCTTCTCCACCTAACGCTTGACCAACTGACACTTCCTGAGCTAATAAAGTTACAGCATCAGTTTGTACACCAGTTTCTGGTACATATGGGTAAAGATTTCCATTTTCATGTGTACCGACAAGCAAATTTGAATTATCTTGATCATAGTAATCTTCGATAATTAAATCTGGTTGTTCAATATCAGAACCTTCAAACGCAATTTGTAAATCATTACCAACACGCTTTGTGGTAATATTTTCAGGCGCATAGCCCGTGTTTTGATCAATTAATTGATAATTAACATCATTTTGTGCTTGTACACGAACTGCTTGCTTAAGATTTGTATTTAAATTAATGCTTTGAACTGTTTCAGATGCATTATTAATTTTTAGAATGATATTCATTATTCTAATTTTCCCTATCTATTAGTTATTTACTGTATGTAATTTAATTTCTACACGACGGTTTGGTTGATTACAGACTTGTAATTCAGATGTGTTACCAGCATGTTGTGCTTCGCAATTCGTGACTTTTAAATTTTGAGCACCGTAACCAGCTGCATGGACAAGATTAGATTTTACACCGCCATGAACCAATAACTCTTTTACGGTTTTTGCTCGTTGTTGAGAAAGTGTTTGGTTGTATTCAGCGCTACCTTGGGGATCAGTATAACCAGATACTTCAACCGAACGAATGTTTGCTGGATATTCCTGAATATCTTTTGCAATAGCGCGAATTTCATCACGTCCATTAGGAAGAATACTGTTAGCACTATATTGATCGAATGGGAATAATGCTGAAGCATTTAATACATAGCTTTTCGGCCCACAAGTATTTGCATATTCAACACGAGAGAGCGTATTGGCTTGGAATCTAGCATTAGCCATCTCTTCTTTTGCTGTATTTTGATCAACCTCTGTCATGGCAACATTGCCCATCTCATCTACACTCACTCGGAAATAAATTAATTTACCGCCTTCCAAGGTATAGTATTTACCGCCAGTGTGTTTAAAAACATAAGCAGGATCTTGCATCTTTGTAAATGCGCCAATACGTTGAGGCTGTGCACATACCACTACCTCTGAAAAGCCATTACGTTGTAATGATGTTTGATATTCACCATTTACAGCAATATTGACTGCTGGAGTAGACTCGCCACTGTTATCACGATAAACAACAATACCGGCATCAGTACTACTAATGTTTTCATTAAGAGATTTATTATCAAAATTTTGCCATTTTTCATTTGTTGCTGTACTACAAGCAGCTAATACGGCCGTCAAACTTACAACAAGTAAAGTTTTCTTTAAGAGCATATTTACACCTATTCGAATACGAGTTATTCATTTTATGAATCACCACTCAACACTTCGATAAAAAGTATTTTAGACAAGTGGCTTGCCGAATATATGTTTAAATAATAACCTTGTCAATAACTAAAATGAGAATAAAACCAAAATGGCGAAAAATATACTCAGTCATCGAAAAGCTGATTACATTGAGTGGATAAATAACCGAATTTAATTATGGTAATTAGCATAAAAGGAATAGTTATCCATTTTATAGAATAAAAAATGGCAGAGGAAAGCACCCTCTGCCATTGCAATTATTTTTCTTCTCTTTTCACTTCATCCCACAATATATCCATTTCAATTAAAGAAAGATCTTTAACTGATGAACCTCGTTCCAATGCTTTTTCTTCTACTTTACGAAAACGTTGTTCAAATTTATTATTCGCCTTACGCAAAGCCTCTTCCGCATTGCACTTGAGATGACGAGACAAATTAACCGTTGCGAAAAATAAATCCCCGATCTCCTCTTCTATTTTTTCTTGATTACGAGAAGTTTGATTGATTTCATCCCTTACTTCTTGCAATTCTTCTTCAACTTTAGCTAATACAGGTTCAACATCATCCCAATCAAAACCAATCTTTGAACATTGTTTTTGCATTTTTTGTGCTCTTAACAATGCAGGAAAAGCATTCGGAATATCATCTAGAATAGAGTATTTTTCTTGAACTGATTTCTCTTGTGCTTTGATACTATTCCAACGAGCTAATGCCTCTTCTTCATTTCCAGCTGTGGCATCTCCAAACACATGAGGATGACGACGAACAATCTTTTTAGAAATATCATTAAGAACATCATCAAATGTGAAATAACCATCTTCAGAAGCAAGCTGGCTAAAAAATACAACCTGTAATAAAAGATCACCAAGTTCTTCCCTTAAATTAGCAATGTCTTTCTTTTGGATGGCATCAATGACTTCATAAGTTTCTTCGGTTAAACAAGGAATCATTGATTCATAATTTTGTTTAAGATCCCAAGGACAACCGCCATTAGGATTACGTAATTGGGCAATTAATTGAATAAAATCTTGAATGGAATAATGCATAAGAATATCTCTGAAATACTAAAAATGCGATTAGTATAAAACGAATAGCAAAATAGACAATATTCTTAAAAAGATTAAATATTATTTGATATGAAATGATGGCAGGGGCGGAGAGGCTCGAACTCCCAACACCCGGTTTTGGAGACCGGTGCTCTACCAATTGAACTACGCCCCTATTGGTATTAAGAATTGGCGGAATGGACGGGACTCGAACCCGCGACCCCCTGCGTGACAGGCAGGTATTCTAACCAGCTGAACTACCAC
>NZ_JBTGNV010000020.1:0-3763 GCF_054332375.1 Haemophilus sp. SZY H53 | reverse complement strand
AAAGAATATTCTCAAACTCGAAAGTGATTTAAGAATATAGCTTACTTTTTTCTCTGTATATATAGACAAAAAGCCTGCGAGTTTTATACTTTTTGAGCAAAATTGCAAGTTTTGGATGAGCATTCTAATAAGTACGTTATATTCTCTTGAAAAAGTAAACATTATCATTCACATGCAATTTTGTTTTACGTATAATCTAAGAAACTCTCAAATAGTTTTAGGTCAAGTTTACGCGTTAAGCGGTATTTTATATTGATAAAATATCAGTTAAATGAGGTTTATTATGAAAATCAGTTTTCATTCTGTGTTACTTGGATTAGCGTCATGTATTGGCATTCAACAATCTGTGATAGCGAGTCCTCCTTCGTCTTCTCACCAATCAATATCTACTGAGTCCGCTGAGGCTTTAAAGCAACAATTTTCAATCGCTTTAGCCAAACAAGAAAAGCAACAAGTTTCGATTTTACAGAAAAAACTCACCGCACTTTTTTCTTTACCTCCTCAATTCCTAGATAATCAGATCCAAATAAGCGAAAAAATCCTCACTCGCATTTTTAAAACAGATAAAAATCTCACCCCTAAATTTCTTGATTATTTATACTTTGAACCGATAAATACTGGCGATGCTAATTTAATTCAGAAAATGAAGAAAAACTTACTGGTGTCTTTTTTAGCGAATGAGCAGGCAAAAATTTATATTCGTCAAACAGATAATTCGGAGCAATTTGTTCAGGCTTTAATAGAACGGGGAGCCAAACCAGATCAAATTATATTATTGTCTTTGGATGCTAAAGGCATATTTCAAAAAATTATTGAACAGATGCGTCAAGATTTTCCTAATCAAACAACTTTTTCTATTACTGAGAATCGAGTGAGTTTGATAACCCCTTCTTCTGAAATTAAGCCCCGCCTCGCTCTAGCCAATATGATGTTTGCTCGCCAATTTAAAGGGGTGGAGGTTGATGATTTTTCGTATTTGGATCAAGCACGTGAAAATCTTCAACACAATAACTATGCTATTCGTTATAAGACTTTCCAAGCAATGCTTGAAGGCTTAAATTAATCCGTTTACTCACAAGGAGCCATTATGTTTTTATCTAAAAAATCAGTTACCTTTGCAGTTAGTGCGTTAGCAATGCTTTGCTCAGGTGCAGCCTTTGCTAAAGAAGCGCCGCAAGCACATAAAGCTGTTGAGTTAAGTATCTTACATATTAACGACCACCATTCTTACTTGGAACCGCACGAAGCGAGAATTAATTTAAATGGTCAACAAACAAAGGTTGATATTGGTGGTTTTTCTGCTGTGAATGGGAAACTTTATGAGTTACGTAAAAAGTATAAAAATCCATTAGTGCTACATGCAGGTGATGCGATTACCGGTACGCTGTATTTCACCCTTTTTGGTGGTTCTGCTGATGCGGCTGTCATGAATGCTGGTAATTTCCATTATTTTACTTTGGGTAACCATGAATTTGATGCGGGTAATGAAGGTTTATTAAAACTACTCGAGCCATTAAAAATCCCAGTACTTTCAGCCAATGTTATTCCTGATAAAAATTCAATTTTATATAACAAATGGAAACCTTACGATATTTTCACTGTAGATGGAGAAAAAATTGCTATTATCGGTTTAGATACCGTGAATAAAACGGTTAATTCCTCTTCACCAGGTAAAGATGTGAAGTTCTATGATGAAATTGCTACTGCGCAAATTATGGCAAATGCGCTAAAACAACAAGGTATTAATAAAATCATCTTACTTTCACATGCAGGAAGTGAAAAAAATATCGAAATCGCTCAAAAAGTAAATGATATTGATGTGATCGTTACTGGCGATTCACATTATTTATACGGAAATGATGAATTACGTGGTTTAAAATTGCCAGTAATCTATGAATATCCACTTGAATTTAAAAATCCGAATGGTGAACCTGTATTTGTAATGGAAGGTTGGGCTTATTCTGCTGTGGTGGGTGACTTAGGTGTTAAATTCAGCCCTGAAGGTATTGCGTCTATTACTCGTAAAATTCCTCATGTGTTAATGAGTTCTCATAAACTTCAAGTGAAAAATGCGGAAGGTAAATGGACTGAATTAACAGGCGATGAACGTAAAAAAGCGCTTGATACTTTAAAATCAATGAAGAGTATTTCACTTGATGATCATGATGCAAAAACAGACATGCTTATTTCAAAATATAAAAGTGAAAAAGATCGTTTAGCACAAGAAATTGTTGGCGTCATCACCGGTTCTGCAATGCCAGGTGGTTCAGCAAATCGTATCCCAAATAAAGCAGGCTCAAATCCAGAAGGTTCTATTGCAACGCGTTTTATTGCAGAAACAATGTATAACGAACTCAAAACAGTGGATTTAACCATTCAAAATGCAGGCGGTGTTCGTGCGGATATTTTACCAGGCAATGTAACCTTTAATGATGCTTATACTTTCTTACCTTTCGGGAATACGTTATATACCTATAAAATGGAAGGTTCGTTAGTGAAACAAGTGCTTGAAGATGCGATGCAATTTGCTTTAGTTGATGGTTCTACAGGGGCATTCCCTTATGGCGCGGGCATTCGTTACGAAGCGAATGAAATACCAAATGCGGAAGGTAAACGTTTAGTCAGCGTGGAAGTATTGAATAAACAAACCCAACAATGGGAACCAATTGATGATAATAAACGTTATCTCGTTGGTACTAATGCTTATGTAGCTAGCGGTAAAGATGGTTACAAAACTTTTGGTAAATTATTTAACGATCCGAAATATGAAGGCGTTGATACTTACTTGCCTGATGCGGAAAGTTTCATTAAATTTATGAAAAAACATCCGCACTTTGAGGCTTACACTTCATCAAATGTGAAATTTAATGCTTCTAGTGATGCGTTACCTAAAAAATAAAAGCTAAAATATATTGAAAATAGCGCGTATTTAACACTCGATTTTATACCTCAGGCAAACCCACTTTATAGACCATCTGGTAAAGGTGGGTTTATTTTTTGTCGTTTTATCTCTTTCTATTACATTTCACTTTAGATTGCCATTCAAGCAGTCAGTTTCGTAGAGTTTTTACCATTACCTCATATTAATAAAGTCTGAATTATAAAAAGCGTAAAAAAGCCCATAGCACAAGGGCATTTTCTTGATATTTTGTGCTTGCTTGCATGTGTACTTTCGACGAACCTCTGTAATGGGCATAACTATGTCTATGGTGTTGTTCTGCTTCCGTAAAGTTATGCTCAACCATTTTTGCTAGACGTTTGTAGAGTTTTTCCCTTGCTCCGATGACTTAACTGCATTGGCGTTTTCTATCGTAGCTTGATAAGTGTGTCAGGTAATCAGCCTTTCGGCTTTTTATTTTTGTCGGGCGACGATAATCAAATACACTAATAACCTCTCGGCGAGCCAAGCTTTCTGTGATAGGGACGGTAAAATAGCCAGCATCAAGCCCGACGGCTTTTTTGGGGGGGCTGAAAGCGTTATGTCGAGGAATCAAGGTGGTCAAGCAGCATTACAACACACTGTAACCGGTCAACCAATTACTTGGATGGATGCATTCATTGGTAATATTCCTGGTTCAATGGGTGAGGTTTCAACGCTTGCGTTATTAATCGGTGGTGCAGTGATTGTATTCACCCGTATTGCTTCTTGGCGCATTATGGCTGGTGTCATGATCGGTATGATTGGTACAGCAACCTTATTCAACTTAATCGGTTCTGATTCTAACCAAATGTTCTCAATGCCTTGGCATTGGCACTTTGTATT
>NZ_JBTGNV010000019.1:0-4298 GCF_054332375.1 Haemophilus sp. SZY H53 | reverse complement strand
TTATTACGTTTCACAACAGTGCGTCGTTGTGTGGGGCGTATTATAGATATTTCAGAATTCTTTGCAAGTGCTTTTTTACAAAAAATTCATTAACCGATTATTTTTTAGGCATGAAGTCATTTGCGTAATACTCTCTAACTAACCTTTTTGGATGCTCGTTTACAACGTCTAAATCCATTTGCGGAGAGTATTTCATTAAGTTTACTAAGCCCTCTTTCCTTCTCTTTTTCAGTGTAAAACTCACAATTACGATTTTCCAAAGCTCCACGAAGTCGCCAATAAAAAGCTTCACTTGCACTAATATCCGCTTTCTTCAAACGAACAATCGCATTTTCAGCACCAATTTTTCGTAAAGTATCAACATTATCAACCCCTACTTTGTTTAATGCCCGTTCATACTTTATCGATAAATTTGGCAAGTCCCTGATTCGTCCAATCTTAGATAGCGCAAGATCGAGTTTTTCCTTCCTTATTTGAGTAATTGAAAGAATAATCAAAGTTCTCATTAGAACGTTGTCCTTCAAGATACTTTCGGTTAAAGCATAATAATCAGATAATACAAAACGCTTATTGAGTTCATTTGTTGTAAAAGATTTACATCCAAGTCCTTTTAATTTTATTGAAAGCTCATCCTTAGCTCGCAAGTAAACTTTATTGTTTACCCAAACAGCAAACATATCTTTTTGTTTATGAAACAAGCCATATCCCGTAAATAGATTCTTACTTGTCACATCGCCAATAAGTTGATTTAGCAGATCACATACTTTGGTAATATTATCATTAGGTATCGGTAAGATTTTCATTTTAAAGCTCCCCTTAGAGTAAAGTTTATTTATCTATAACTAAGAAGTACTTCTATAGAATAGTTATACCATAATCAATTAAGTGTAACGAATAGAAATTTTCAATTTTGTGAGATAGATCGCAAATATAAAATTTATTTTCAAATAGGCAATTAGATAATGAAAAATAATTTTATAATTAGATACTTAAACCCATTGAAAATTCTCAAATAACAACCAATAATAACTAAAATTATTCTTATAAGTAATTATCATAAACGCTATATTTATGATAAGTATTTTTGATATGGTCATGACTATCACATTAGTCCAAACTTATATACTTAACAAATTGATTTTAAATAAACGATTTCTAAAAGTTGGAATCTAGTTCACATTTTTTCAGTAAGGAAAAAATTTTCTCTTGATACTGTACATCAATACAGATATAATCTAACCAAATTTAGATAACTCTATTCAAGAAGGTTTTATATGGCAACTCAAGAAGAAAAACAAAAAGCGCTCGCTGCAGCACTTGGTCAAATTGAAAAGCAATTCGGTAAGGGCTCAATTATGAAATTGGGCGATACTCAAGCCCTTGATGTAGAATCTGTTTCAACAGGTTCTTTAGGTCTTGATGTCGCTCTTGGTATTGGTGGGTTACCAATGGGTCGTATTGTTGAAATTTTTGGACCTGAATCTTCTGGTAAAACAACCTTAACTTTATCTGTTATCGCTCAAGCACAAAAAGTAGGCAAAACTTGTGCATTTATCGACGCGGAACATGCTCTTGATCCTATTTATGCAGCAAAACTTGGTGTTGATGTGAAAGAACTTTTAGTTTCCCAACCCGACAATGGTGAACAAGCACTTGAAATTTGTGATGCCTTAGTGCGCTCTGGAGCAGTAGATGTCGTTATTGTGGACTCGGTTGCTGCACTTACCCCGAAAGCTGAAATTGAAGGTGAAATGGGTGATTCACACATGGGTTTACAAGCACGTCTGATGTCTCAAGCACTACGTAAATTAACTGGTCAAATCAAAAATGCAAACTGTCTTGTTATCTTCATTAATCAAATTCGTATGAAAATTGGTGTGATGTTTGGTAACCCAGAAACCACAACTGGTGGTAACGCGCTAAAATTCTACTCTTCTGTTCGTTTAGATATTCGTCGTACTGGTTCAGTTAAAGATGGAGATGAGGTCATTGGTAACGAAACTCGTGTTAAAGTAGTTAAAAACAAATTAGCCGCACCTTTCCGCCAAGTAGATTTCCAAATTCTTTATGGAGAAGGTATCTCTAAAGCAGGCGAATTAATTGAACTTGGTGTTAAACATAAACTTGTTGAGAAATCCGGTGCGTGGTATGCATATAACGGTGAAAAAATTGGTCAAGGTAAAGCTAATGCAATGAAATGGTTACATGAAAATCCTGCGAAATCAGACGAACTTGAAGCGAAGCTTCGCGCTGAATTGGTCGCTAATCCTGAACAAGCATTAATGGCTGATATTGAACAATCTAATGATGACGCAGAAAGCGATTTCTAATCACTAAAAGTGCGGTCAAATTGATCGCCTTTCTATTTCAACTGTATTTCTCTTACAAGGAATTTCTATGTCTTCTCTTGCTTTGAGCTATGTTATTAATTTACTTGCTCGACGTGAATATAGCGAATTTGAGCTACGCAATAAAATGCAAGAAAAAGCATTTACGGAAGATGAGATCGATGAAACGATAGCGCACTGCCAGAAAAAAAACTGGCAAAATGATAAGCGATTTGCTGAAAATTATTTATACGCACGTTCGCAACGTGGGTATGGTGCAAATCGTATCAAACAAGAATTACGTCAACTAAAAGGTGTATCTTCAGATGTAATAAATGAAGTTCTTGTAGAAAGTGAAATTAATTGGACTGAAATTGCAAAAAAGATTTTACGTAAAAAGTTTCCTAATTATGCAGAACCTCAACCAATTAAAACCAAACAAAAAATTTGGCAGTATATGCTCTCTCATGGATTTTATTCTGAAGAATTTAGCGATTTTATCGGAAATGGAATAGAAGACTGATGAGCCTAAAGAAATAAATCCCTAATACTGTAAAGATTAAACAACCAACTAAATGACTCACTAAAACGAACAATCCATTTCCCCATTCTTCTTTAAAAAAGAGCTCTATTACTTCACCTGAAAAAGAAGAAAAGGTGGTGAGTGCACCAAGAAATCCCGTCACTAAGAATAATCGCCATTCAGGACTAAATTGAGGGAAGGTCCAAAAAGCTGCTAGTAAAATCCCCATCAAAAAGCAGCCAATAAAGTTCGCCACAAGTGTGCCAAATGCAAGTGAACTAAACAGGGAATTAAGCCATAGACCTAATCCCCAGCGTAAAGAGGCTCCGATCGCTGCACCTGCACTAACCAGAAAAATTGACTGAAACATCTATTTAATACCAAAAAGTGCAGCTAAATGTTTGGCCACTGCTTCGTCCTTATTAAACCCGATCTCTTCCAATTCAGGGCAAGCTTCTTTCAGACGAGGATCAGCATTTGCCATCACATAACCTTTACCAGCCAAAGAAAGCATTTCAACATCATTCTGACCATCACCAAAAGCAATACAATCTTTTAATCCATAATTTCTATTTTCTAATAGATGAGCTAATGCATCACCTTTAGATACATTTTTATTCATGACCTCTAAGCAAGTCACAGCGGAATAAACAATCGTCGCTTTATCACCAAAATGCGTTCTAAGATAATCTTCCAGCTCCACAAGATCTTTCGGGTCACGAGCAATAAAAAATACTTTTTCAGTTCCTCTTCCATGATGTTTTGTGAAATCAACCACCTCATACATGAAACCTGAATCCTTGTGATATTTTGCTAATTCAGGCACATCTATATTGATAAACCAACCATCATCTTGATAAGTATTGATACAAATCTTGGTACGATCAAAAGGGATTTTATACAACTCAAGTACGATTTCTTCTGGAAGGCTATTGCTATAAATAAGGTTACCTTTTAGGTCGCGTACTCTCGCGCCATTGGAAGTGATCATTACAGCATGCTCCGCTCCAATCTTACCTAAAATAGAAGAAACATCCGTGTGATTACGGCCTGTCGCTAAAATAATATCAACACCTTTTTGTTCTAATTTATTTAATATCTCAATTGTGAAATCACCAATTACATGATTGGTATTGAGTAATGTACCGTCAAGATCAGAAACAACGGCTTTAAATGGAAGTTGTTGCATAAAAACACCCGTATAAAAAATTAATCTGTATCATACCAAAACAACTCGATTTTTGACCGCACTTTCTATCATAAAAATGACATTCATTGATAAAAAACAAAAAGGCGCATCTTTCGATACGCCTTCTTAATCTAACTTGTTACAGTTAATACATCAATTATTTGATGATTTTCGCAACAACACCAGCACCTACTGTACGGCCACCTTCACGGATTGCGAAACGTAAACCTTGGTCCATCGCGATTGGGTGGATTAAGCT
>NZ_JBTGNV010000018.1:0-6033 GCF_054332375.1 Haemophilus sp. SZY H53 | reverse complement strand
GGGTGTACGGTAACGCTCAGGTGTCCGGTGACGCTCAGGTGTACGGTGACGCTCAGGTGTACGGTGACGCTTGGGTGAGATCTTATGCGGTAATTTCCGAGCGTAAAATGATTTTTGGGGCAACTAATGTTGGCTCGGAAAACGGTACGCTAACCGTCTTTAATGGCAAAGATGGGCTAATTGTAACACGTGGCTGTTTTACTGGAACTGTTGATAATTTTTTAGCAAAATCTGCCGAAGTTCATGACGATAAAACAAAAAATGAATACAAATTGCTAATTGAAGTAGCAAAAAGTCGAATCTTAGGTGTTAAAGATGAATGAAATCAATATAAACATTCCCTATTCAAGATTTTCCGATATTTTCGGGTGCTATTTTTATGTGCGAATGAATAGCGGTGACCCATCGGCTGTTACACGTGCGTTAGATGACGCTAAATACAGTTGGCTTATGTTTGGCTCTGAGTTGCGAAATAACATTATCCAGACAGCGGAATCAGCAAACTATCCTGCGGTAGTTAATAACTACGTAAATAATTTTATTGAGTGGGCCAAAAGTCAATTTAATGCACTGCAAGACTACAACACAGCAAGACCACTGGTTGATGTGTTGCCGGTGGTGGATTTAAAACCGTATAAAGGTGATAAAAAATGCTGACATACGGCTCAGTCTGTTCAGGGATTGAGGCGGTAAGCGTTGCGTGGAAAGGCTTGATGACGCCACTTTGGTTTTCTGAGATAGAGCCATTTCCGTGCGCCGTGCTTGCTCATCATTATCCCGACATCCCAAATCTTGGCGATATGACCGCCTTACCTCAAAAAATTATAAACAGAGAAATCCCCGCCCCTGATGTGCTTGTTGGTGGTACGCCTTGCCAAGCGTTTTCGGTCGCTGGCTTGCGTAACTCACTTGATGACGAGCGCGGAAATCTTACTCTAACCCTCATACATATTTTGGAGGCTATTGATTATGTTAGATTTATTGACGGAAAACAGCCGTGTGTTTTGTTGTGGGAAAACGTTCCAGGTGTACTATCCACCAAGGACAACGCATTCGGACACTTTCTGGCTGGATTGGCTCAAGAGCGTGAGCCATTACAACCGGCAGGGGCAAGATGGACAAACTCTGGTTATGTACATTCAGCCCGCACTATCGCGTGGCGAATCCTCGATGCTCAATACTTCGGAGTTGCCCAACGACGCCGTCGGGTGTTTGTTGTGGCAAGTGCTAGACCGCGAAGTGTTGCCCAGATATTACTTGAGCAAAAAGGCGATTGCGTATCTTGCGAAACGCGAAGTGAGGCGATTGCCCCTACTCTTACAGCTAAAAGTGGACGGAGATTTAACGATAGCGAGGTCATTGTCGGCGAAAAAAATGGCTTACGATGGCTTACTCCGAGCGAGTGCGAAAAACTAATGGGATTTCCTCCAGGTTATACACAAATCCCGTATCGCAATAAACCCGCCGAAGATTGCCCGGATAGCCCGCGCTATAAAGCTATCGGCAATAGTATGGCTGTACCGGTTATTAAGTGGATCGGGGAAAGAATGATTAATTATTTAAACAAACAAATCCAATAGGCGTTCCAAGTGAGCGCCTTTTGTTTTAAAGGATATAAGATGAAACCAATTCTAGATGCTTGCTGTGGCGGAAGAATGTTTTACTTTGATAAGAGCAATCCGAATGTGCTTTTTGCCGATATAAGAAACCAAAAACTAAGTTTTAAGGATCGTGACAAAATTAGACATTTAGAAGTATCGCCTGATGTGATCCATGACTTCACTGATATGCCGTACCCCGATAAATCTTTTAAGTGCGTTATATTTGATCCGCCTCACTTGATACAAGGTGGCGACAATTCTTGGCTAGTAAAAAAATATGGAAGATTAGATAAAGATTGGGAAAATCAGTTATTAAAAGGCTTTCAGGAATGTATGAGAGTGCTAGACGATTATGGAACTCTTATTTTTAAGTGGAATGAAACTCAAGTGCCAGTTAGTAAAATTATTTCAATCTTAAATAAAACTCCAATTCTTGGGCATAAATCGGGAAAAGCGAACAATACGCATTGGATGCTATTCATGAAAATTGAGGAGAAAGAAAATGAAAGAATTTAACTTAGATGCGGCTTTAAATGGTGAGCCTGTAATGCTTAGAAATGGCTGCAAGGGTGTTGTGTATTACAAAATCCCTAAAGAATACGTTTTTTCGGATGGGAGTAATTCCGCATTTCCTTTGAAGGGGTTAATTTTTGATGAAGATGGATTTATCAAGGATAGCTCTTATTTTTGGACTGATAACGGGTTTTGCAATCATGAAAGCTACCACCCGAATGACATTATCGGAATGTGGGAAGAGCCAAAGATTAGCATTGAAGATTTACCTAAGCCGTTTAAGCCTAAGAATGGTGAATCATATTACTATATTTGTGGTAGAACTATTGAGTATATGCGTAACTACGCAGAAGTTAGTACTTTTGATAGTCTTTCAGCCCAAAATGGCCAATGCTTTCGCACAAAAGAAGATGCTCAAAAATGGCTTGATTTTATGAAGAGTATGATGGAGTGAGTGATGGATATTATTAATTTAATCAAACAGCAAACGCCTGAAGAAAGACAGGCATTATTCAACGAATTTATTAAACTTTTAAACCAAAAAAGAGAATACATTGATATTCCTGAGCGTATTGTATGCTCCGTCTGCCAAGTGTTTGTAGATAAAAGAGATGCCACTTTGGAAAATGGTGATTATATCATTCATGAGGTTTATGGCGTGCGCCATTATGACCCATTTATGCTTAAACAAATAAATGCTCTAGAAAAGCAGTATAAGTACCCTTTATTAGATTTTGACCAAGGGTTTTTAACAAATAAAGGGCGTTTTGTTGGTCGTATAGAGGCGATGGAAATTGCCAAAGAGCAAGGGCAAGTTATACGGTTATCAGGCTCGCCTAACGCTGATATTTTGTTTTCAGAAGATTTATATTAGGGGTAAGTATGAACGAGAAAATTTATGAGTTTAGAAAAGTTGAAGACTTTTTGCAGTTAACTGAAGAACAGTTTAATCGTTTCTTGCCTGATTTTATCCATTGGTTTGCTATTCGCAAAGCATTTATACAAAAGAAACAAATAGCTATCGAAGAGTTTGGTGTTTTTGTGCATGTTAATCCGGAACCGGTTATTAAGTGGAAGGATGATGGAAAAACTGGGGTTGATGGTTACGAAGTAACGATTAGACATCATCAAGATGGCGAAAATGATATAAAAATCAAGGTAAAAAAGGAGTAAAAATGAGCATATTTATCACACATGGCAACCGTTTAATCGACTTTGCCAACCCACAAAATAGCGACATTCATATTGATGACATTATTCATCATTTAGCAATGATTCCACGATTCGGTGGCAAATTAGATGTGCATTATTCCGTGCTTGATCACAGTGTTTTTGCCGGGGCAATAGCTAAAACGTACTTGAAAGTTGATGATATGACCGCTTTTGCAGTTTTGATGCACGACGCCCAAGAGGCTTTTTTGGGAGATGTTACCAGCCCGTTAAAACAATTATTGCCGGACTACAAAAAAATCGAAAAAGCATTTGAAATGGTTATCCGAGATAAATTTAAGATACGCATCAAAGCCGAAATGGAGATTGTCGTCAAAACCGCTGATATTTTGGCATTAAAAGCGGAAAAACAAGCATTTATCCAAACTCCTGTGGAGCTCGCTGAGCATTGGCGATTTTTGGACAAATTTCCGACCGTGCCAATATCGCCGCGGGAATATATCAATAGCAAAGCACTGTTTAAAGACGCGTTTGACTACTATAACAAAGCCTTAAATTTGGGACTTGAGGAGATTAAATAATGAGCGAAAACAATGGATGGATTAAGTGTTCGGAGCGGTTGCCTGAACCATTTGATACAAGTGAAGAATCACGCAATTCGAACAATAGACACTTAATTTATTATACCGAGGATGGTGTGTATTGGTTTGTCGGCTTTGGATGGTATTTATTAGATGAAAAGGTAGATGAGGAAGGTGGATTAATCCCTTATTGGGAATTGGACGAATTAGGAATGATAGACATAGAAATTGAAGTGTCACACTGGCAACCACTTCCATCACCGCCAGTAGATGAATAGCTTTCTCCTCTACAACTATTTTCGTTAAGGAAGAAGATTTATAAACAAGACCGCTCTTATGAGCGGTTTTTATTTTAAAAGGAAATAAGCATGGGAAAGGAAGAAATTATTGAAAAGCTAGAAAAGCACGGGTTCGAATTTAACCTTGATTGGGGGATGACGTTTGGGTTTAAAAATGGCAAAACATCAATCATGTACAGCAAACAAAGCTGTGCCGATATACTGTCTATATCCTTTAATCGGCAAGCTAATGAAAAGAAAGCTAGAGCGGTTATTAAACAAATATTCCCTACCGCTAAATACATACATCAAGGTGTTGTATTAAGTGCTAGTTATTTCAGTATTAAGCCTCTCAATTAATGCTTTTATGAATAAAAGTATTTATTGTAACAAACATTTCCGCACTTTTTATGGGCGGTTTTTATTGGAGAGTATATGGGAAGAGAATTTTTTGATGAATACTGCAGTCCAGAATTATTAGCGTTAATAACTGGATATGTTTGTCCTAAATATCAGATGAAAAGCTTAAATGAATTCGGAATTCCTTTTCTTCATCCAAAAGGAAATAGAAAATTCCCGCTTGTGTTACGATCTGATGGTGACAAGATTTTGAAAGGTGAGAAAGTGCAGCAGATTACACAAACAAAAGAAAGAAGGCGGTCTGCAGTATTAAGTTAGTAAGGGGGATATTATGGCACGTCCAAGAAAACGAATTAATCAAGGATTGCCACAAGGCTTAGTATGCCGGAATCGAAAAAGAGCAGATGGATCAATCGTGGTGTATTACTACTACACGATGGCCGATAAAAAAGAAGTTGCGTTAGGAAAAGATAAACACATTGCTATTCTGGAAGCTGCAAAGCTGAATATGCAGTATCTCACGAAGAAAGACAATATTCTGTTTATTGAAGTGCTTGAACGATATGAAAAAGAAGTTGTGCCGCTTAAAAAAGCGAAGAATACTCGAAACTCAAACATTCAGGCTATAAAGAAATTGCGCCAATACTTCCAAGATCCACCATTTACCCTTGATGAAATAGAGCCTATACACATCCGTGAATATTTAGATTGGAGAAAAGACGTTAAACCAACCGCAAATATCGAAGTTGGATTATTTGGCCACATTTGGAGCATGGCGAGAGAATGGGGTTACACTGAAAAGATCAGCCCATCAACAGGGGTTAAAAAATTCAAAGTAAATTACCGAGATGTGTACATTGAAGATTATATCCTAGATAAAATCTACGACTGCGCCACGGGGGATATGAAGGATATTATGGATGTGATGTATTTAACCGGACAACGTCCAATAGACGTGGTAAAAATCCATAGTTCGCACATTTACAACGATTTACTGCATATTACACAGCAAAAAACAGGTAAACGTGTTGCTATTAAAGTCATAGGTAAATTAAAAGAGATTATCGACAAGCGGATCACTGAAGAAAATCAGTTTCTATTTACGAATAAATGGGGGCGAAAGCTCGAGCGGAGATCGCTTACAGATTATTTCAAAGACACCCGTAATGCGGCATCAAGAAAATATAAAGAGCTAGCCGAAGAGATCAACCAAGTGCAATTGAGAGATCTTCGCGCGAAAGCAGCAACAGACCTTTCATTAATGATTGATGATGAACGAGCAAGAAAACAACTCGGCCATACTTCTGCACGTACCACTCAACATTACATCAGAAAAGAAAAACCACTCAATCCAACCAAATAAAAAAGGCTCTTCAAATGAAGGGCCTTTTTTGTCACAAATCACGTTCCGAAACGTTTTTAAAACTCATTGATTTTACTAAACTTTAAAACCTAAAAATAAGAAAAGGTTTCGGAATTAAAATTGACTTTAGATAGCGTAAATACTGGATTATGCTCTTTTGAAGTCAA
>NZ_JBTGNV010000017.1:0-6650 GCF_054332375.1 Haemophilus sp. SZY H53 | reverse complement strand
CACTCGTGGCTGCAACCCTGCTTACTCAAAATCTATTCACACATGGTTACGTTTTGGGGAAATTATGAGGGGATCTCTCAGTGCTCAGCATGTTTGAGTGCTTTACTCGCCGCGGGTTGAGAAATATGTAAAACTTCAGCCGCACGCGTTAAGGAACCACAAGTCATTACAGCATAAAAGATATCGAGATGTCTTAATTTCATTCCATGTAGCCTACTGATTATTTATTTCTACGGACTATTCTAACGAATAAAGTATAAATAATCAGATATACTCGTCATAATTCAAATTTTGGTTTAGTTGTCACGAGAATTAATTCGTAAACGTGCAAGCTAAATAGATTGACTAGGGGAATATACGGGGTAAGAAAGCGGCTCGGCATACTGCCCTATAATAAATTGTTAGGAGAAGTACGCCGAGTAGTGTGTAGCTATTAGGTAAAGTATGTACCAATTTCAATAAATATTTTAATTAAGATACTGTTTGAAATATCAACAATAAAGGCACCGACCATAGGAACGACAAGGAAAGCTTTATGTGATGGTCCAAATGCTTTTGTGACTGTTTGCATATTCGCAATTGCTGTTGGTGTTGCTCCCATACCAAAGCCACAGTGACCCGCGCTGATCACGACAGCATCATAATCTTTGCCCATCATTTTGAAGGTGACAAAGCAGGCAAATAGCACCATGACAACAGTTTGTACAGCAATGATAATTAATACTGGCCCTGCCATGCTTGCCAATTGACCAAATTTTAATGACATTAACGCCATTGCCAAGAAAAGCGATAAAGCAACGCTACCTAATACATCGACGGTCGGCTCAAACACTTCGTGTTTAAATACATGAGTCAGTGTATTACGGATAATAATACCGACAAATAAACACCAGACAAAAGTAGGCAGTTGCAGAAAAGTATCTTTAAACAATGCACTGATATAGCCACCAACAACAATACAGATAATCAGCATTGAAATGGTTTCAATAACGTTATTTGCATTGATTTTTCTTTTGACGCTTGGTTGCTCAAAAGCTTCAACGATAGTGTCGCGCTCTTGCTCGGTTGTTTTAGGAATAGAGACCTTTTTCAAAAGATGACGGGCAACAGGGCCGCCAACTAAACCACCCAACACTAATCCAAGTGTTGCACAAGCCATCGCTAATTCAACGGCGCCTGTTACACCATATTTATCAGCGAGAATAGGGCCCCATGCTCCGGCATTACCATGACCACCTGTTAGAGTAATTGAACCTGCAATTAAGCCAATAAATGGACTTTCATTCATCATGACAGCCATACTCATGCCGACAGTATTTTGAATGGCGATTAGGATCGTTACTGCAATAGTTAATAGAACTAACGGCTTTCCTCCTTTAATCAGTCGAGAAAAGTCAGAACTTAGCCCGATAGAGGAAAAGAATGTGAGCATTAATAAACTTTGCAATGAAGCATCAAAAGTAAACGAATAACCTGATGTTTTATCAATAATTAACAGAACAATTGCAACAATAAAGCCACCAACGACGGCTTCTGGTATGTGGTTTTTTTGTAGGAACGGGGTAAATTTTACGACAAACATTCCTATGAGTAGCGCGATACATGCGACTAATAATGTATAACTGGCATCTAGGATCATTTTTTTACCTCTATTAGTTTACCAGAATTTTCACTATAACAATTTAACAATAGTGAAAAATGAAGTTACTTTGGTTAACTAATCTTTAACAATGAGTTTTATTAGGGTATCCATAACTTTTAGTTAATAGGGTCATAATTTTAGTGTGATCTTAATCATGAAATATTAAAAAGATTAAAATAACAACAATGGTATTTAATGA
The DNA here is from genome assembly GCF_054332375.1 of Haemophilus sp. SZY H53. Classification (NCBI taxonomy): domain Bacteria; kingdom Pseudomonadati; phylum Pseudomonadota; class Gammaproteobacteria; order Pasteurellales; family Pasteurellaceae; genus Haemophilus; species Haemophilus sp. SZY H53. The sequence goes on along the minus strand of NZ_JBTGNV010000017.1, from coordinate 4,809 downwards.
TGGGTAAACCTAAATACCATGCGGGATCCGCACTATTTTCGGTGATAGCAAAAAATAAAAAAGTATAAATAATAAACAAAATTATAAGAGAAGGAGAACATGATAAGCGCAGGCCGAGCAATTTAAAGAAGTGTGATATACAACATAAAACAGCAGCATGACCTTTCTATATTTCGTTGCTTATCGAAGTGTTAATTTTCGGGTGGATTACTCTGTTTGTTGATTAATAACGGAGAAAAATATGATTGCTGTAATATTTGAGGTGCAAATACAACCCGACCAACAAACTCGCTATTTGACTTTAGCTGAGGAGTTAAGACCACTATTAAGTCATGTAGCTGGTTTTATTTCAATTGAACGTTTTCAAAGTCTAGCTACAGAAGGAAAAATGTTATCGCTATCTTGGTGGGAAAACGAATACGCAGTTCTGCAATGGAAAAATCATGTTTTACATGCGAAAGCTCAACAAGAAGGGCGAGAGTCAATATTTGATTTTTACAAAATTAGTATTGCTCATATTACTCGCGAATATTCATTTAAAAAGGACAAGGATAATGTTTGATGTTCACGTTGTTTTAGATAATCAAATAGGACAATTAGCATTACTAGGAAAAACATTAGGTAATAAAGGTATTGGATTGGAAGGGGGAGGGATATTTACGGTTGGTGATGAATGCCATGCTCATTTTCTTGTTGAACAAGGAAAGGAAGCTAAAATAGCGCTAGAGCAAGCTGGACTGTTAGTACTTGCGATCCGGACACCATTAATTCGTAAGTTAAAACAGGAAAAACCGGGGGAACTTGGCGAAATAGCACGAGTATTGGCGGAGAATAACATTAATATTTTAGTGCAATACAGTGACCATGCTAACCAACTGATATTAATAACGGACAATGATAGTATGGCTGCATCTGTTACGCTCCCTTGGGCAATAAAGTGAACTTGCGATGGCTAATTTAATACGAAAAGAGGTTACCTTTGAGTCCTCAATAGCCGCGATAGGGGCGGCTATGTCTGACATTTCACGAGTTAAAATACTCAGTGCTTTGATGGATGGGCGAGCTTGGACGGCTACTGAGCTAAGTTCTGTGGCGAATATATCAGCTTCAACGGCGAGCAGTCATTTATCTAAATTATTAGATTGCCAGCTAATCACAGTAGTAGCTCAAGGCAAGCATCGTTATTTTCGGCTAGCAGGAAAAGATATTGCTGAATTGATGGAAAGTATGATGGGGATCTCCTTAAACCATGGCGTACATGCCAAAGTTTCCACGCCAGTGCATTTACGAAAAGCACGTACTTGCTATGATCATTTAGCTGGCGAAGTTGCCGTTAAGATCTATGATTCCCTTTGTCAACAGCAATGGATCACTGAAAATGGTTCAATGATCACATTAAGTGGTATTCAATATTTTCATGAAATGGGAATTGACGTTCCTTCCAAACATTCACGTAAAATCTGTTGTGCGTGTTTAGATTGGAGTGAACGCCGTTTCCATTTAGGTGGGTACGTTGGAGCCGCATTATTTTCGCTTTATGAATCTAAAGGGTGGTTAACTCGACATCTTGGTTACCGTGAAGTTACCATCACGGAAAAAGGTTATGCTGCTTTTAAGACCCACTTTCACATTTAAGTTGTTTTTCTAATCCGCATATGATCAATTCAAGGCCGAATAAGAAGGCTGGCTCTGCACCTTGGTGATCAAATAATTCGATAGCTTGTCGTAATAATGGCGGCATACTATCAGTAGTAGGTGTTTCCCTTTCTTCTTTAGCGACTTGATGCTCTTGATCTTCCAATACGCAACCTAAAGTAAAATGCCCCACAGCGCTGAGTGCATATAATGCATTCTCTAGTGAAAAACCTTGTTGGCATAAAAGGCTAATTGATTTTCGAGAGTTTCATACTGTTTTTCTGTAGGCCGTGTACCTAAATGTACTTTTGCTCCATCGCGATGACTTAGTAAAGCACATCTAAAACTTTTAGCGTTATTACGTAAAAAATCTTGCCAGCTTTCCCCTTCTAAAGGGCAAAAGTGAGTATGGTGCCTATCTAACATCTCAATGGCTAAGGCGTCGAGCAAAGCCCGCTTATTTTTTACATGCCAATACAATGTAGGCTGCTCTACACCTAGCTTCTGGGCGAGTTTACGGGTTGTTAAACCTTCGATTCCGACCTCATTAAGCAGCTCTAATGCGCTGTTAATCACTTTACTTTTATCTAATCTAGACATCATTAATTCCTAATTTTTGTTGACACTCTATCATTGATAGAGTTATTTTACCACTCCCTATCAGTGATAGAGAAAAGTGAAATGAATAGTTCGACAAAGATCGCATTGGTAATTACGTTACTCGATGCCATGGGGATTGGCCTTATCATGCCAGTCTTGCCAACGTTATTACGTGAATTTATTGCTTCGGAAGATATCGCTAACCACTTTGGCGTATTGCTTGCACTTTATGCGTTAATGCAGGTTATCTTTGCTCCTTGGCTTGGAAAAATGTCTGACCGATTTGGTCGGCGCCCAGTGCTGTTGTTGTCATTAATAGGCGCATCGCTGGATTACTTATTGCTGGCTTTTTCAAGTGCGCTTTGGATGCTGTATTTAGGCCGTTTGCTTTCAGGGATCACAGGAGCTACTGGGGCTGTCGCGGCATCGGTCATTGCCGATACCACCTCAGCTTCTCAACGCGTGAAGTGGTTCGGTTGGTTAGGGGCAAGTTTTGGGCTTGGTTTAATAGCGGGGCCTATTATTGGTGGTTTTGCAGGAGAGATTTCACCGCATAGTCCCTTTTTTATCGCTGCGTTGCTAAATATTGTCGCTTTCCTTGTGGTTATGTTTTGGTTCCGTGAAACCAAAAATACACGTGATAATACAGATACCGAAGTAGGGGTTGAGACGCAATCGAATTCGGTATACATCACTTTATTTAAAACGATGCCCATTTTGTTGATTATTTATTTTTCAGCGCAATTGATAGGCCAAATTCCCGCAACGGTGTGGGTGCTATTTACCGAAAATCGTTTTGGATGGAATAGCATGATGGTTGGCTTTTCATTAGCGGGTCTTGGTCTTTTACACTCAGTATTCCAAGCCTTTGTGGCAGGAAGAATAGCCACTAAATGGGGCGAAAAAACGGCAGTACTGCTCGGATTTATTGCAGATAGTAGTGCATTTGCCTTTTTAGCGTTTATATCTGAAGGTTGGTTAGTTTTCCCTGTTTTAATTTTATTGGCTGGTGGTGGGATCGCTTTACCTGCATTACAGGGAGTGATGTCTATCCAAACAAAGAGTCATCAGCAAGGTGCTTTACAGGGATTATTGGTGAGCCTTACCAATGCAACCGGTGTTATTGGCCCATTACTGTTTGCTGTTATTTATAATCATTCACTACCAATTTGGGATGGCTGGATTTGGATTATTGGTTTAGCGTTTTACTGTATTATTATCCTGCTATCGATGACCTTCATGTTAACCCCTCAAGCTCAGGGGAGTAAACAGGAGACAAGTGCTTAGTTATTTCGTCACCAAATGATGTTATTCCGCGAAATATAATGACCCTCTTGATAACCCAAGAGGGCATTTTTTACGATAAAGAAGATTTAGCTTCAAATAAAACCTATCTATTTTATTTATCTTTCAAGCTCAATAAAAAGCCGCGGTAAATAGCAATAAATTGGCCTTTTTTATCGGCAAGCTCTTTTAGGTTTTTCGCATGTATTGCGATATGCATAAACCAGCCATTGAGTAAGTTTTTAAGCACATCATCATCATAAGCTTTAAGTTGGTTCTCTTGGATCAATTTGCTGACAATGGCGTTTACCTTACCAGTAATGTATTCAAGGCTAATTTTTTCAAGTTCATTCCAACCAATGATAGGCATCACTTCTTGGATAGGGATAAGGTTTTTATTATTATCAATAATATAATCAAGATAATGTTCAAATATACTTTCTAAGGCAGACCAACCATTTGTTAAATCAGTTTTTGTTGTGATGTAGGCATCAATCATAATTAATTGCTGCTTATAACAGGCACTGAGTAATTGTTTTTTATTTTTAAAGTGATGATAAAAGGCACCTTTGGTCACCAACGCTTTTCCCGAGATCTCATCTATTGAAACAGCTTGATAGCCTTTTTCAACAAACAATATTCGTGCTGAGTTAACCAGTGATTGATAGGTACTCTTAAAATTTTCTTGTTGATGATTTTTATTTTCCATGATAGATTTAAAATAACATACCGTCAGTATGTTTATGGTATCATGATGATGTGGTCGTGACAATCTTAAGAACATTTAGGTTATTTTATGTATATTGAACAGCATTCTCGCTATCAAAATAAAGCTAATAACATCCAATTAAGATATGATGATAAGCAGTTTCATACAACGGTTATCAAAGATGTTCTATTATGGATTGAACATAATTTAGATCAGTCTTTACTGCTTGATGATGTGGCGAATAAAGCGGGTTATACCAAGTGGTATTTTCAGCGGCTGTTCAAAAAAGTAACAGGGGTCACACTGGCTAGCTATATTCGTGCTCGTCGTTTGACGAAAGCGGCTGTTGAGTTGAGGTTGACGAAAAAAACTATCCTTGAGATCGCATTAAAATATCAATTTGATTCCCAACAATCTTTTACACGTCGATTTAAGTACATTTTTAAGGTTACACCAAGTTATTATCGGCGTAATAAATTATGGGAATTGGAGGCAATGCACTGAGAGATCCCCTCATAATTTCCCCAAAGCGTAACCATGTGTGAATAAATTTTGAGCTAGTAGGGTTGCAGCCACGAGTA
>NZ_JBTGNV010000016.1:0-11998 GCF_054332375.1 Haemophilus sp. SZY H53 | reverse complement strand
AGCTTAATCCACCCAATCGCGATGGACCAAGGTTTACGTTTCGCAATCCGTGAAGGTGGCCGTACAGTAGGTGCTGGCGTTGTTGCGAAAATCATCAAATAATTGATGTATTAACTGTAACAAGTTAGATTAAGAAGGCGTATCGAAAGATACGCCTTTTTGTTTGCCTAAAATTCCGCAAAATTATGATGAAAATTCAAATTAAAAAAGTGAATGTTAGGAAGAGAGAAATATTTGTTGGAGGAAAAAAGTGGCGAAAGGTCATGGGAGTTGAATTTGAATCATAACTTTATGAAAAATAATGATATTATTTTTTGGCATCAAAAATATAGTACAAAATATGGTACTAAAAAATTTTTTCCGTTGATTTTTGATTACTTTTTAACCAAATTTGAAAGCAACCCTAAATGATGATTTACCAGTGCCCAAAATCAAACTTTAAACATCTTAACCGCGTAATGATAGCTCGCTATCTTTTATAGTAAAAAATAAAAATTTTCGCGGGAGATTTTTTTTGCGAAGTTTAATCACTTATTCACTTCCAATGGTCATTTCTCACTGTAAGCATTTGATTATAAAAAATAAAAAGACAAGTGATTAACAAGTGATACACAAGTGATAAAGTGATTAATGAAAGTGATTTATCACTTTTTTTGCCATTTAATCACTTCTAGCCACCAGCAAAAAAGAAAAATGAGATCTATTTGACAAATTTTCTAATTCACAAAGGGAAGGGATAAAGCATCTTGTTTCTGCTGTTTGTCGTGCAATGATGAGTGATGATTATCGCTAGTAGCTAGAGATTAAAAGGTACTCCTAAGGGGGCGCATCTTTCCACGGGGTTTCGGGCTCGCGGTTTTCGGCTAATTTTTAGGTTTCTAGGCATCATCATCTTTCATCTAAAATATTAATTTTGCGGTTGTAAAAATTGAGTTGAATGGGCGGTTTTGATAGACAAAACCCATAGCGATTTTATCACCCCCTCGCGCGCGCGTACTGATGACAAAACTCAATAAAAAAGGCTCAATGTACTGCATCAAGCCTTTATTTATCCTTGATTAATTATTCTATTTTTTTAAGCGTGCTAATAAGTCGCTAGGCGTAATGTAGCCTATCTGATTCCCATTTTTTAATTGCCCAAATAGATTTAAATCAGCAAGGCGTTTCAAATCTTTTCGTGCGGTGTTTTCGGTTATGTCATACTCTCTACTTATTTCCTTAGCTGTAAAAATAGCCCCCGTTTCTTTTGATGCTTTTTGTAGTAGCTGCACTTGTCTATCATTTAGTTTAGGTGTAACGCTTGTTGTAAATTGTGCAATAGCAGCACTAAAGGCTTTGAAATTGTTTTGTTTATCACTGATATATTTTTCTAAATCGGTAATTGCTCTTTGAATAATTTCCGCTTGATAGTAAAGAAAATAAGTTAAATCTAAATCGTCAGTTTCTGTGTACAGATATGCGCGCGCATACTTAGCTGGTGCTTCTTTCAGTAACCGACTGATAGAAATATATTCAAACAACCAGTAGCCATTTTTTAGCATAAACCAATAAAACAAGGCACGTGCGGTTCTGCCGTTACCATCTCCGAAAGGGTGGATAAATCCAACAAGAAAATGAAGTATCATTGCTTTAATTACGGGATGAATAAATTCTGCATCTATGCCGTTGTGATTGGTGTTAGCAAAATCACAAAGGGATTGCATTAAATTGGGTAAATCTGTTGATTTAGGCGGTTGATAAATGATATTTCCGTCATAATCTGCAATAAAGATTTCATCATCCCCCCTTAATTCGCCCGCTATTGCATTATTTTCTATTGCTTGTAGTGTTGCTGTCCTGTGAAGCTTTAAAATCATTTCCATTGAAAGCGGGGTGTTTTTTAATGCGATCGCTTGTTTCATTAAGTGGTAGTTATTGGCAATCATCATTTCATCTTTATTGCTTGGTTTCCGCGCTTTCTCTAGCATTTCTTTAGCTACTTTACGCGTAGTTACCGCCCCCTCAAGTTGTGCGGACGTTATCGCCTCTTCCATAATGAGTGATTTTAACAAGAATCTATTCTGCTCGCTTTGGCTTAACTCCGTAAGATTATTTACGCCAATATTTCCACCTGAGGTTTTATCAATGAAGTGTAACAAGGCTTGCAAAGTCGTAGGGACAGCATAAGAAAAATCATACTGCCCAATAGAAAAATGATTCAGTAATGCACCGCGACTTAATTTTGTAGCTAGCCACGCAAAATCGGTGTTTTTTGTATAAATGCGCTTAAATTTATCCCAATGTAAATAACGTCCCTTTTCATCAATAGCTTTATATTGATTCATTAAAAGGATATTTTCAGGTGTAAGCTCTGTTTTTAATAGCTCTATAAGTGGTTTGGGTTTAGATACTTTCATAACTCAAGGAACGCAATTTTTAAATATTGCGTTAGTTAAGCATTTTTTTAAAAATTTGTCTATATATACCTGCAGGTATATTTCGGGATATTTTGGATTGCCCTCGCGCGCGTACTGCTGACAAAACTCAATAAAAAAGGCTCAATGCATTGCATAAAGCCTTATTCTTACCTCTACCACGTTTTAGTAAAGTTTTACCTATAGATCAACCATAGCTATCCACCACCGAAAAAATAAAAAAAGTGTATAGATAACTAAAAAACACTGGGCACGGCTGGGCACAAATTGGGCACGGAAAGCCTATTTTTGGGCACGAAAAGGGGTAATTTGGGCACGCTATTTTTTATAAGTGATTGATATATTTATATTTTGTTGTTTCCGTGCCCAAAATGCCCAATATTTTTTAACTCATCTACACACGGAAAAAATTTTTCTTGTTCTTTCCGTCTGTGGAATAAAAAAAAGAGCAAATCAATTATGATCAGCTCTTTATTATTGATAGTCTATACCTTTCAAAATAGGCTTTTTATTCTATATCTTCGCTTTCCTCGTCCTCGTTTAACCGTTGAATATATCGGCTTACATCTTCCAACACTTCGCCAGCCTCATTGCAATAAATCACGCTTTCTGCACTGGTGGATTGCGCGATATTTAAATAAATGAGCTCAAGCGTTTCATATGATAGGGCTACGCCATTATTCGCCTGTATTAAGCGGATAGACTGGGTATTTTTAGGTGCAATGCGATAGCGTTCTATCTGCTCTAAAATCTCACTATCAATCACTACACAAGGAAATGATTTCCCTTGCTCGCCTAGTGAATTTTCTAGCTCAATTTCTACCGCACTTTTACCCATTTCATTAAAATGATTTGCGATAGTTTGCGCTTGCGTGCCTATGCAGATAGTCACAAGGCTTTGACCTGTGGGGTCTTGCTGTTTAGCGTAAGGGGCGTTGATTAATTTAGCCATTTCTTACCCCCTTGCGCTGCATCAATCTCTAACCGTATGTAATTGCCCCTCAGGTCGGTTCTTATTGCCTTTCTGCACTAAATAACTCCAAATGCCTGTATCAAAATCAATATCGCTCCATTTGGCTTTTGCTATTTCGCTTGGTCGGCTGCCTGTGAGCAACGTTAGCATTACGGCATAAAATGACAATGGCGAGAATCGATTATTATCCCTTGCCTCATAAAACTTAACTAGAAAGCTCCGTAATTCTTCAGGTGGTATAGTGCTCATTCCTTTAGTGATAGGCTTATCAAATTCATTGCCAATATTTGCAAGATTGTTAGTTTCAATCAGTCCACGATGCAAAGCATAACGCATTACAAAATTCACGTTATTGATGATTTTTCTAACCGTCTCTAACTTTCCCTCTCGCTCTAATGGCTTAAATGCGTTGATTGCTATTAAAGGCGTGATTCTGTCGATTGGATAAGCCCCTAACGCTTTTAAAATGTGGCGTTCAAATAAAGCCCACGTATCTTTCGCTGTGCGCTCGGTAAAGTTAGCTTTTAGTTTTCTATCCTCAAACCATAAGTGAGCCATCTTTTCAAAAGTGCGGTTTAATTTATCGTTAGCCTCTTGTTGTTGCTTGTCTGCATATTCTTTCGGATCAATATCTTTAAGCAATAAGGCTCGATATTCATCACGCTTAATGCGTGCCTCTGCAAGCCCCATTTCTTTTAAGTTACCAATGCTAATATTAGTGCGTTTTTTAGTGAAAGGTTTTTGATAGTTAAACCGCCATATCTTAGAGCCTGCATTTGTAAGTTCTAATGATAAGCCGTTGCCATCTCTTAGGGGGAAATCATCCGCTTTAGCGGTGCGGATCTTCGTATCGGTTAAGGGTTGAATTATGCGTGCCATAAATTTTAGTACCATCAAAAAACAGTGAATAGCTGTTATTTACCGATTTTTAAAACATTGATTTACTTAGTTGAATTTCAGTTTTTGTACTATCGTTTTTTGAAGATTTAAGCCGGATTTGGGAGTGAATCCAAAAAAATAGTACTATCGCCAAAATATAGTACAAAAAATGTTACTAAAAATCGTTGCTGGTAGTTTACGTCCGATTACGTAAAATTACAATAAAGCCTTATTCTAACTGGGTCTTGCTGGTGAATTATTTACGTGGATTTATGCAGATTTATATGGATTGGCGGAAGGTCATGGGAGTTGAACCCACCCGGGAACGCTGGCGTCCCCAACAGGATTTGAAGTCCTGCCACCTCACCGGAGATGACGACCTTCCGTTATTGAAATTGCGGTTACTTTAGCGTAAATTAGTTTACAATTCAATGCCATTTTGAAATAGGAATTAAAAATGACCGCACTTTTTCAACAACTTCCTTCGGTAGATAAATTTTTAAAAACACCAGAAGGTGAAATGCTTTTAACTGAATTTGGTCATTCAGCTGTCGTGCGTGAATTACGCCAATTATTATCTGATGGGCGCGAGTTTATCAAACAGCATAAAAATTTACCGCACTTTTTTGCCGATCATCTAAGTACATTACATCATTTACAGCATCGCTTGACTCAACAAAATCATGTACAAATTAAATCAGTCCATAATTTAACGGGAACGGTATTACACACAAATTTAGGACGAGCATTATGGTCTGAAAGCGCACAACAGGCAGCGCTTCATGCGATGAAAGGTAATGTTGCGTTAGAATATGATTTGGAAGAAGGCAAACGCAGTCATCGGGATAATTATATTAGTGAACTACTTGCACAACTCACAGGTGCAGAAGCTGCTTGTATCGTTAACAATAATGCTGCAGCTGTACTCTTGATGTTGGCCACCTTTGCTAAAGATAGAGAAGTCATTATTTCTCGTGGTGAGTTAATTGAAATCGGTGGTGCATTTCGCATTCCAGATATTATGGCTCAAGCAGGCTGTAAACTTGTTGAAGTGGGGACAACAAACCGCACACATTTGAAAGATTATCGTCAAGCAATCAATGAAAATACCGCTTTCTTAATGAAAGTACATTGCAGTAATTATCATATTAGTGGGTTTACCGCTTCGGTTTCAGAACAAGAATTGGTTGATCTTGGACGAGAATTTGATATTCCAGTGATTACGGATCTTGGTAGTGGGGCATTGATTGATCTAAGCCAATATGATTTACCGAATGAGCCAACGGTGCAAGAAAAAGTCGCACAGGGCGTAAATTTGGTGTCATTCTCAGGCGATAAATTATTGGGCGGAACACAAGCTGGTATTATTGTCGGTAAAAAAGAGTGGATTGCTCAGTTACAAGCTCATCCATTAAAGCGCGTATTACGTTGCGATAAAGTGATTTTAGCTGGGCTTGAGGCAACATTACGCCTTTATCTCCAACCTGAAAAACTTACTGAGACATTGCCAACTTTACATTTGCTCACCCAATCAATGGATGTATTAAAAGAAAAAGCCGAACAACTTAAAGCCTGTTTAGTAAACCGCTTAAAAGATTACCAGGTTGAGATTGAAGAAAGTGTTGCTCAGATTGGGAGTGGTTCTCAACCGATGGCGACGATTCCTTCTCTCGCGGTGACGATTGCAGAAAAAACAGAGGCAAAATTGACCGCACTTTTAGCAGTATTCAAAGCGTTAGAACAGCCGATAATCGGCCGCGTTGAGAAAGGAAAAATTTGGTTAGATTTACGTAGCGTGGCTGACTTTAAGGCATTATTAGATACGGTGGAAAAATTATGATCATAGTAACATCAGGGCACGTCGATCATGGTAAAACAGCCCTTTTGCAAGCGCTGACAGGCACAAATACTGCCCATTTGCCGGAAGAAAAAAAACGTGGCATGACCATTGATTTAGGGTATGCCTATTTGCCTTTAAAAGAGAAAGTACTCGGGTTTATTGATGCGCCTGGCCATGAAAAGTTTCTCGCCAATATGTTGGCGGGGCTTGGTGGTGTGCATTATGCGATGCTCATTGTTGCTGCAGATGAAGGAATTGCCGCACAAACTAAAGAACACTTAGCGATTTTGCGTCAGCTTCAATTTACTGAAATCATGGTAGTGATTACCAAGGCTGACCGAGCAACAGATGAGCAAATCGAGGCATTAAAAACACAAATTCAGACGGATTATCCATTCTTAGCTGAATCTCATTATTTTATTACATCGGCACAAACAGGCTTAGGGATTAATGCGTTACGCGATTATTTGGCCAATTTACCTGAATTAGCTGAAATAGATAAACCGTTCCGTTACGCCATCGACCGTGTTTTTAGCGTGAAAGGGGCGGGGACAGTGGTAACAGGGACAGCATTTGCGGGAACGGTGGCCATTGATGATGAACTCTTCCTTTCTACGGGACAAAAGGTTCGCGTAAAAAATATTCATGCTCAGAATACACCGAGCGAAAAAGGTTTGGCTGGTCAACGCTTAGCGCTCAATTTAAACGTTGATTTAGATCGTACTCCAATGCAGCGCGGCGATTGGTTGTTAGCCTCAGAACCACTTGAGCCGACCGATCGTATTACCATTGAAATTACACCTGAAGTGAATTTGAAAGACAGTCAGCCAGTGCACATTTATCATGCGGCAAGCCGTACGACGGGTAAGCTCACCTTGCTTGAAAGCAAAAATGTAATGAAAAATGACCGCACTTTGGCAGAAGTTATTTTAGAACAGCCATTATTTTTAGCTTTTGGGGATAAATTAATTTTACGTAGTGGTGATGCGAAAGCGTTAATTGGTGGTGCCAAGGTACTCGAAATTCATTCACCAAAACGTTATAAGCGCACAGAGGCTCGCTTAGCGTTCTTGGCTAAACTTAATCAGGCTCAAACTGCCACACAACGCATCGGATTAACCTTACAAAAAGAGGCGATTTCAGCTCAAGCTTTAATGTGGAGTGAGCAACTAACTGAAAATCAGCTGGCTGAAGTATTAGCTGAGAATGGCGATATCCATTTCCAAAATTGGTGTTTTAATCGCGATTATCAACGTGAAAAAACGCAGCAAATTTTGACCGCACTTGCTACCTATCATGAGCAACATAATGATCAGCTAGGTTTGAGTAAGGCCCGCTTATACCGTATTGCGACACTAAACCAACCGGAAAATCTGATTTATCATTTTATTGAAGAAATGCTTGATGAAGGCCAATTGCAGCAGACTCGTGGTTGGTTACATTTGCCTTCACACAAAATCCAATTTTCAGCCGAAGAGCAAAGCTTATGGCAAGCGGTGTTAGCTGAATTTGAGAAAGCGCATGGTCAAGCCATTTGGGTGCGAGATATGGCAACCGCCTTGTCGCAAGATGAAAGTGCGATGCGTAATTTCATGTATAAAGCAGGTAAGTTGGGCTATCTCACCCCAATTGTAAAAGATCGATTTTTCCTGACTGAGAGCATTTATGCTTATGCTCGCTTAATTAAGCAAATAGCAGGTGAAGAAGGTAAGATTGCGGTAAATGAATTACGTGACAAGCTTAATTTTGGTCGAAAACTGACCGTACAGTTAATGGAGTATTTTGACCGTACTGGCTTTTTACGCCGCAAAGGCAATGACCATATTTTACGTGATAAAGATACATTTGATTTATAGGATAACACATGAAAAAAACACTGATTTCAGCCTTAATTTTAACCGCACTTTTTACTGTAACAGGTTGCGAAGATAAAGAAGCGAAAGCAAAAATTGAGCAACAAACACAGACTATTGCGCAACTGACGGCAGAAAATACACAATTAAAAGCTGAAAAAGAAAAGGTGGAGAAGGTTATTCCAGCAATTATTGCTCAAGATGATGTGATTTTTGATAAAGAGGAAACCATCAAATATCCTAAATCGCCCAAAGAAGATGAATATGTGCCTGTAGAAGGTAAACTTCATTACAGCATTTCGACACTAAAAACGAATATTGAATGGTTAGATACACTACTTTTAGAACAAATTTCCAAAAATGCTGACGGTAAACCAAGAAGCCGTGAGCAGCTTATAGCAGATTACCAGAAAGCATATGATGAAGCTAAGAAAGAGATGTTGGAATCCCCAATAATTGGTGTTGATGAAACCTTAGATTTAGCATTTAATCACCAAAGAGGTAAGCTTGCTGTATTTTTAATAAACTATTACAGCTATGGTGGTGGCGCTCATGGCGTTGGGGGGGATCATTATCTTAATATTGATTTAGAAACAAAAAAACGACTTTCATTTGATGATGTGTTTAAACCAAATCAGCAAGCTAAATTAAAAGAGATGCTTTGGGAACGTTATACTCGATATGGTGAGGTAAAAGATGAGGAAGCATTTACATCAAAAGACGCTTTTGAAGTGACCGATAATTTCTATTTAGATCATGACGGTATTCATTTTGTGTATAACGTGTATGAAATTGCGTCTTATGCAGCTGGACCACAGGAGCTGGTGATTGAGTGGTGGAATGCCCCTGCTTTATTGAAGCCTGAATTTATTCAGAAAAAATATTACCCCGTTTCGAGTAATACGGCAGAATAACAAAGTGCGGTCAATATAGGCCGCATTTTTATTGGCCTTTTTTCACCCAGTATTTAAAAGGTGTATCTTGGGTTTCACTTGCTAACAGCGTATGCTCCATAAATTGGCAGAAACTGGGAATATCGCGTGTAGTAGCTGGGTCATCCGCCAAAATAAGCAACACTTCACCTTCATTCATGTGGCGAATGTTTTTTCTTACGAGCATCACGGGTTCAGGACAACGTAAACCAACGGTATCAAGGGTTTTATTGGCAGTCATTTCAGTCATTGTTATTCATCAGTTTTATTGAAATTGAACTACATCATACAATAATTATGGGGAAATTTCGATAAATCTGCTATTAATGCTAAACTACGCAACAAATTCATTTAAGCAATTATTTCATGGCTGAATATCTTATTCCCAAAAGTGCGGTCGTTTTTGAAGAAGAAATTAAGAAAAGTCGATTTATCACGTATTTGCAACATACGGAAGGACTTGAACAAGCCAAAGCTTTTTGGGCAGAAATTAAAGCACAGCACCCTAATGCCCGCCACCATTGTTGGGCTGCAGTGGCTGGCAGGACAACGAATTCTCAACAATTAGGCTTTTCCGATGATGGTGAGCCAGCAGGCACAGCAGGGAAACCGATGCTATCTGCTTTGCTAGGTAGTCAAGTTGGTGAAATTAGTGCCGTTGTTGTTCGTTATTATGGTGGCATTTTATTAGGCACTGGCGGTTTAGTTCGTGCTTATGGAAATGGCGTGCAGCAAGCTTTAAAATTATTAGAAACCGAACGAAAAGTCGAACGTCAGTTATTCCAAGTTCATTGTGATTATGCACAATTAAATTGGATCCAAATTTTGTGTGAGCAACATCAAATTGAAATTTATCAGCAAGATTTTCAAGTGCAGATTACATTACAGTTAGGCATTAGTGAAGATCAAATTAAACCTTTTGAACAAGCATTAATTGAGCGTTCTGCAGGAACGTTGAAATTAGAAGAAATGAATTAAGCGAGATATTGTGCATATTTTATCCATTATTCGGATTGTCGGCATTTTGATCATGTGCTTTTCCGGCACGATGCTGATTCCAGCCTTTGTGGCACTTATTTATGGCGATGGTGGCGGTAAAGCGTTTATGCAAGTTTTTGCATTAAGCTTAACCGTGGGCATGTTGCTTTGGTGGTCTTGTCATCACCACAAACAAGAATTACGATCCCGTGATGGTTTTTTGATTGTTGTGGCTTTTTGGTTAGTACTCGGCAGCATCGGGGCAATTCCATTCATGCTATTTGAAAAACCGCACCTGTCTTTTTCCTCAGCAATTTTTGAGTCATTTTCTGGCTTAACTACTACAGGTGCAACGGTAATGACGGGGCTGGATAATTTACCTAAATCTATTTTGTTTTATCGCCAGTTTTTACAATGGTTAGGTGGTATGGGGATTATCGTATTGGCTGTGGCGATAATTCCGCTGTTGGGAATTGGTGGGACACAATTATATCGAGCAGAATCTTCAGGCCCGCTTAAAGATCAAAAATCTTTGCCTAAAATTTCAGAAGTGGCAAAAGCGCTTTGGATTATTTATGCTTCATTAACTGTTCTTTGTGCCATTGCATATTGGCTGTCAGGAATGAATTTTTTTGATGCCATTGGGCATAGTTTTTCGACAATTTCAAATGGCGGATTTTCAACACATGATGCAAGTATCGGCTATTTTGATCAAGCTTCCATTTATTGGGTTACAACAATTTTTATGCTGATTGGCGGTGTTAATTTTAGTTTACATATTTCTGCTTTTCTTGCATTAGGTAAAAGAAATATTTGGCGAAATTATTGGAAAGATCCCGAATTTCGTTTTTTTCTAACGATGCAAATTATTTTTATTGGTATTGTATCTCTATCTTTATATGGTTACGGTTTAGTTTCAGATATGAACGAGGCAGTAACAAAAGGTGCATTACAATTAACATCAATGTCAATGACTTCTGGTTATACGATTTTTGATATTAATAATCTTCCGCCTTTTATTGGGCTTTTACTGGTGATTTCTGCGGTAATTGGTGGTTGTGGCGGTTCAACAACTGGGGGATTAAAAGCGATACGGACACTTATATTGTGGAAACAAATCGATCGAGAACTGCATAGTCTAATTCATCCAAATTTAGTACAACCAATTCGAATAGGTAAAAATCGTCTAGCACCAAGAATGATAGAAAGTATTTTGGCATTTTTCATTATTTTTATACTGGTTTATTGGGGATGTGTTTTTGCTGCTATTCTTTGTGGAATGAATGTTTTTGATGCGATGGGGGCAGTATTCGCCACATTAACGAATGCAGGACCAGGACTTGGCCTTGTTCACGAAAACTTTATTGATGTTCCAGAAAGTGCCAAATTAGTCTTTAGTTTTGCTATGATTTGTGGGCGTTTAGAAATTTTTACATTATTGATACTCTTTACACCAGCGTTTTGGAAGGCATATTGAAAACATTAATTTTATATTCAAGCTGTGATGGGCAAACAAAAAAGATTGCTGAATTTATGGCTCAGTATCTTGAGGGAGAAGTAGTGGTTTCACCGTTAATGGAGGAATTGGATCTTCAATTTTTTGATCAGGTGATTATTGGGGCATCCGTTCGTTATGGTCACTTTAATAAACAGGTATATCGTTTTGTAGAACGCCATCACGAATTATTGAATGCAAAAAGCGCGGTCTTTTTTGGCGTAAATTTGACAGCGAGAAAAGAAGGAAAAGATACGCCAGAAGGAAATCTCTATGTGCGTAAGTTCCTTCAACGCATAAGATGGACTCCAGCAAAAGTCGGCGTGTTTGCAGGTGCGTTGCTATATCCACGCTATAAATGGATTGATCGTATCATGATCCAATTGATTATGAAAATTACAGGTGGTGAAACAGATGCGACTAAAGAAATTGAATATACCGATTGGGGAAAAGTAAAGGCGTTTACGGAAAGCCTGAATTCGTAGAATAAAACAGCATAAAAATAGTGTTTTTTAGACTATTTGATTAAAAGATCTTCAATCAAGAAAAAATCACATTTTTTTACAAAAAAGCACTTGCAAAGAATTCTGAAATATCTATAATACGCCCCACACAACGACGCACTGTTGTGAAA
>NZ_JBTGNV010000015.1:0-16483 GCF_054332375.1 Haemophilus sp. SZY H53 | reverse complement strand
CAAACGATTCAAGACGGCGGTTGGTATCAACCAAACGGTTTATTCCTTCTTGCACCAAGTGCGTTCTTTATTATCGGTTTCATCATTTGGGGCTTAAGAACGTGGAAACCTGAGCAACAGGAGAAATAATCAATGGAACATTATATTAGCCTATTTGTGAAGGCGATCTTCATTGAAAATATGGCGCTTTCTTTCTTCCTAGGGATGTGTACTTTCCTTGCAGTTTCTAAGAAAGTTTCTACGGCGTTTGGCCTTGGTGTTGCGGTAACAGTGGTACTTGGTATTGCGGTGCCGGCGAACCAATTTGTGTTCGAACATGTGTTAAAAGATAGCGCCTTAGTTGAAGGGGTAGATTTATCCTTCTTAAGCTTTATTACGTTTATCGGGATTATCGCAGGTATCGTTCAAATTCTTGAAATGACTTTAGATAAATTCTTCCCTGCACTTTATAACGCATTAGGTATCTTCCTTCCACTTATCGCCGTAAACTGTGCGATCTTTGGTGGTGTATCTTTTGCGGTACAACGTGAATACACTTTTGCAGAATCTGCAGTTTATGGTGTGGGTGCAGGGCTTGGTTGGATGTTAGCAATCGTTGCGCTTGCAGGTTTAACCGAAAAAATGAAATATGCCGATGTACCGGCAGGCTTAAAAGGATTAGGGATTACCTTTATCACTGCAGGCTTGATGGCGCTTGGCTTTATGTCATTCTCTGGTATTCAGTTATAAGGAGGCATAAATGAGCGAATCTTCAATTTTATTATTAGGTGTTGCGGCATTTACGGTTATCCTTTTAGTGCTCGTTGCGATTATTTTATTCGCTAAATCAAAATTAGTGGATTCTGGTGATATCACCATTACTATTAATGACGATCCTGAAAAAGCGATCACCTTACCTGCTGGTGGTAAATTGCTTGGTGCATTAGCAAGTAAAGGTATTTTCGTTTCTTCTGCTTGTGGTGGTGGTGGCTCTTGTGGTCAATGTGTGGTGAAAGTGAAAAGTGGCGGTGGTGAAATTCTCCCAACCGAACTTTCTCACATTAATAAACGTGAAGCAAAAGAAGGTTATCGTTTAGCTTGCCAAGTGAATGTAAAAGGCAATATGGACGTTGAACTTCCAGAAGAAATCTTCGGCGTGAAAAAATGGGAATGTACCGTTATTTCTAATGATAACAAAGCTACCTTTATTAAAGAGCTTAAATTAGCGATTCCTGAAGGTGAGGAAGTACCTTTCCGTGCAGGTGGTTATATCCAAATTGAAGCCGAACCGCATACGGTTTACTATAAAGATTTTGATATCCCAGAAGAATACCACGAAGATTGGGACAAATACGATTTATGGCGTTACGTGTCTAAAGTGGATGAGCATATTGTTCGTGCTTACTCAATGGCTTCATATCCAGAAGAGAAAGGCATCATTATGCTTAACGTGCGTATTGCAACGCCTCCACCACGTCAACCTGATGCGCCTCCAGGTCAAATGTCTTCTTACATTTGGTCATTAAAACCAGGTGATAAAGTGACAATTTCTGGTCCATTCGGTGAGTTCTTCGCGAAAGAAACCGATAATGAGATGGTATTCATCGGTGGTGGTGCGGGTATGGCACCAATGCGTTCTCATATCTTTGACCAATTAAAACGTTTACACTCTAAACGTAAAATGTCATTCTGGTATGGTGCACGTTCTAAACGTGAAATGTTCTATGTAGAAGATTTTGATCAGCTTCAAGCAGAAAATCCTAACTTTACATGGCACGTGGCATTATCTGATCCGTTACCAGAAGATAACTGGACAGGTTACACCGGCTTTATTCACAACGTACTTTATGAAAACTACTTGAAAAATCATGAAGCACCAGAAGATTGTGAATACTACATGTGTGGACCTCCGGTGATGAACGCGGCGGTCATCAAAATGTTGAAAGACCTCGGTGTTGAAGATGAAAATATCTTATTAGATGACTTCGGTGGTTGATTTTAGTTAATCAAAACATCATTAAAACTGACCGCACTTTGTGATGAAGTGCGGTCAATATTTAAGATGGATTACAGGCAAGCTGATGGAAGAGTCGGTTTGCTTGTAATTCATATATTTAGGAAGGAATAGATGAAAAAAGTATTAAGCGGGTTGATTGCTGTCGTCCTAGCTTGTTCATTAAGTGCGTGTAAGAAAGATCCCGAAATTATTTCACTTAGCGGTAAAACCATGGGAACCACTTACCATATCCGCTACATTGAAGATGATTCTGTTAGCAAAAACGCACAAAAAACACATGAGCAAATTGAAGTGGTTTTAAAAGATGTGAATCAGAAAATGTCCACTTACATTAAAGATTCCGAATTAAGTCGCTTTAATCAAAATACACAAGTGAATACGCCAATTGAAATTTCTGCGGACTTTGCCAAAGTATTACAAGAAGCGATCCGTTTAAATCAGGTTACTGAAGGTTCATTGGATGTGACGGTAGGACCTGTAGTGAATTTATGGGGATTTGGCCCAGAAAAACGCCCAGAACGTAAACCAACCCCAGAGCAACTTGCTGAACGTCAAAGTTGGGTGGGAATTGATAAAATTCACCTTGATATGAGCGGTAAAACCCCAACATTAAGTAAAGCAGTACCGCAGGTTTATATTGATTTGTCATCTATTGCTAAGGGCTTTGGCGTGGATCAAGTTGCGGATGTCTTAGAGCAACACCACGTGCAAAATTATATGGTGGAAATTGGCGGGGAAATTCGCGCTAAAGGTAAAAATCCTGAGAATAAAGCCTGGCAAATCGCTATTGAAAAACCGAATAATACGGGTGAAAGAGCAGTCCAAGAAGTGATTGGGTTAAATAATATGGCGATGGCCACTTCAGGCGATTACCGTATTTATTTTGAGGAAAATGGCCAACGTTTTGCTCATGAAATTGACCCGAAAACCGGCTATCCAATTCAGCATCATTTAGCCTCAATTACCGTGCTTGCACCAAGTTCGATGACGGCTGATGGCTTATCTACAGGTTTATTTGTACTCGGTGAAAATAAAGCACTTGAAGTGGCCGAGAAAGAAAATATTCCAGTGTATTTAATCATGAAAACGGAACAAGGCTTTGAAACGAAAATGTCCTCAGCCTTCCAAAAATTACTCGAAAATAAGGAATAATCATGCAAACGTTATTTTTTACTCTATTAGCTTTTGTGGCAATCATCGTATTGATGTCAGTAGGCTTTATCTTTAAAAAGCAAGCCTTAAAAGGCAGCTGTGGCGGACTTTCATCACTCGGTATTGCCAAAGCCTGTGACTGCGATAAACCTTGCGACACTTTACAAGAAAAATTAGATGCTGGTGATGAAAATGCCAAAGCTGAGTACGAACAAAAATTTGCGAAGAAAGACGATGATTCGCAATTTTATGAAGTGAAGTAGTTCCATTTAACGTTGTGATGAGAGAACAGTATGCCCTATGTCAATATTAAAGTGACCGGTGGAGCAGAGGCGCCGACAGCTAAACAAAAAGCAGAGTTAATTGAAGGTGTCACCCATTTATTACAGAAAGTGTTAAACAAAAATCCCGAAACGACAGTGGTGGTTATTGACGAAGTCGATATGGATAACTGGGGGATTGGAGGGAAAACGGTAACTTCTCGACGTTCAATGAAGTGATCATGCCGTAACCTGTATGAAAGAGCCCGAAATTGTCGGGCATTTTTACTCTTACTTGATTTGCGGTAGAATGCCCAATTATTTATTTAGTGGAACATTTATTACTAAACTATGAAATCACAAACCTACGAAAAACATTTTCCGAAATTCTCTGCAGAACAACTTGCCGAAAATTCCACTAAAAAAGTCATTTGCGGTATGTCCGGCGGGGTAGATTCTTCGGTGTCTGCCTTTATTCTTCAACAACAAGGCTACCAAGTGGAAGGCCTGTTTATGAAAAACTGGGAAGAAGATGACGATACCGATTATTGTACAGCCGCAGCGGATCTTGCTGATGCGCAAGCAGTATGTGACAAGCTAGGTATTAAGCTACATAAAATCAATTTTGCGGCAGAATATTGGGATAACGTGTTTGAACATTTCTTAACAGAATACAAAGCTGGTCGTACGCCAAACCCAGATATTTTGTGCAATAAAGAAATTAAATTTAAAGCTTTCTTAGAATATGCGGCAGAAGATTTAGGTGCTAATTATATTGCTACCGGCCATTATGTGCGTCGTCGCGGGGCAGATGATCAGGCTGAACTATTGCGGGGTTTAGATAGCAACAAAGATCAAAGTTATTTTCTTTACACCTTGAGTAAAAATCAGGTAGGCCAAAGCCTTTTCCCTGTAGGTGAAATTGAAAAGCCGATTGTACGTGCTATTGCGGAAGATTTAGGTTTAATTACTGCGAAGAAAAAAGATTCTACGGGTATTTGTTTTATTGGTGAGCGTAAATTTAAAGATTTCTTGGCGCGTTATTTGCCTGCACAACCGGGTGATATCCGTACTGTAGATGGCGAGATTATTGGTCGCCATGAAGGCTTGATGTACCACACGCTCGGGCAACGTAAAGGGCTGGGTATCGGTGGATTAAAAAATGCTGGTGATGAAGCTTGGTATGTAGTGGATAAAGATGTCGAAAACAATGAATTGATTGTGGCACAAGGACATGATCATCCACGCTTGTTCTCCAAAGGCTTAATTGCCAAACAGCTCCACTGGGTAAATCGCGAACCCGTGCGTGAGGCGTTCCGTTGCACCGTGAAAACTCGTTATCGTCAAACGGATATTGCTTGTTTGGTTGAGCCGATTGATGACGATTGTATTCGAGTAATTTTTGACGAACCGCAAGCCGCGGTCACACCAGGTCAATCAGCGGTATTTTATCTTGATGAAGTCTGCTTAGGTGGCGGCATTATCGAAGAACGAATTTAATCAACACCTAACAAAGTGCGGTCAGAAATTTAACGTTTTTTCTGACCGCACTTTTTAATTATTTTGCTAACCGGAGTTTTTATGCGACGTATTATATTCGGATGTATTCTGACCTTATGTTATACGGCTGTTTTTGCACAGATGAAAACAGACTTAGCCTTATTAAATTTGAAAGGCCCTGTAAAAAAATGGGAAATGAAATTGATCGATCCCAAGGATTCTTCGATTTTGGAGCATAAGATTACTTTTTTTAATCCGCGGGGATTTAAAACTAAAGAAGAAACATTAGGGAATTTCGCTCAGATACAAAACTTTGTGTATGATGAAAAAGGACGTTTGATTAAATCTTTTATAGAAGGTGATAATGATGCTATCGAATATCTTTATCACACGAATGCTGATAATTCATTGACAGTAATCCATAAGTATAAAGCGAAAGGTATGCTTGATAGGATCATATCTGAAAATACTTATGATAAAAATGGATTGCTCATCATTGAAAAAACGGAAGATGAGTCTTGTGAGGAAAGGTGCGAAAAACTTGAAAATGGCATGAATAAATATAGTCATCATTATGATGAACAGGGCAATCTTGTAGAAATTAGAAATGAGCTTTTTAATAATGAATCTACCAAATATACCAATAAATATGTTGATGGCAAATTAGTTGAACAAACAGAATACATGCATGGTGGAAAAGTGGTAAGAACTTTTGATGTAAATGGATATCCGATCAAACTTGAAGACTTTCCGCCTTATGGATTTGGTGATGGTAGTGTATCTTCCATAAAGCGTTGGAAAAATACGGTGGATGATCATGGTAATGTGGTGAAGATTGAAGAATTTGATAATGTTAATCATCCAAGCTCAATAATTATAAACTCATATGAATACTATTAGCTCAAAGTGCGGTCAGAAATTTAGAGATTTTTCTGACCGCACTTTTTCCCCGTGAATCTTCACGGTCTAAAAAATCATGATCCACATCACATTACTGAAATTATTTTGAATTAAATACTAGAAAAAAGAAATAGCGCATAATAATATCGACCTCGTAGAAAGTTTTTCTCAACACAAAATAAGGATATATTATGTCGCAAATCTATACTCAGGTGAGAAAGTTAGCGGAACAGTTTATTGAGCCTTACGCAGACGAACTCGATCAAAAAAAAGAATTTCCTGTTCAGGCATTTAAGGAATTAGGTAAAGGCGGTTGGTTTTCACTTTTAATTCCCAAAGAATATGGTGGAATGGGGTTAACCCTGAAAGAACATGCTGAAGTCTGTATGGCGTTAGCTGAAAGTTCAGCCTCTGCCGGTCTCTGTTATATGATGAGTAACGTTGCAGTGAATTGTTTAAATCTATTTGGTAGCGATCAACTCAAACAAAAAATCTTTTCTGACATTGTTCAAAATCAAACCTTTGCTGCACTCGCCTATAGTGAGTTAGGCACAGGAACTCACTTCTATATCACCGATGCAATCGCACAATTCAATGCTGAACATGCAGTCTTCAATGGCTTAAAATCCATGGTGACATCAGGAAATTATGCTTCTTATTATTTAGCCCTTTTACCTTCTGAAAATGGTGAAACTATTGATAACTGGGTGCTTCCACTTGGTACTCAAGGCCTAACTTTTGAAGCTGATAGCTGGAATGGCTTAGGTATGCGTAGCAATGTCTCTTGCTTTATGCGAATGACCGATATGCCATTAGATCGTAGCTGGCGTATTGGCGAAGTTGGCGCAGGCGCAGAACAAGTATTTGGTGGCATTGCACCAGCCTTTATTTGTGGTTTAGCAGCTGTCTATAGTGGCGTATGTAAAGCTGTGCTTACCGAGGCAATTAAACATTCAACACACCGTAAATACACATCGGGCACTGCATTAGCAGAAATTGAAACCGTGCAAATTCATTTAGCCAAAATCTATGCAAACACGAATGCTGCAGTATGCGCTACGCGAGATGCGGCTCGTGCAGCCACAGAAGGTGATGCAGATGCATTAGCTAAATTATTAGCAGCCCGTATTCTTGCGAGCGAAAACGCTATTACTCTTGCTCAAATTGGTATGCGTATTGGCGGTGGCAAGGCTTATAACAAAATGGGGCCAATGGAACGCTATTTACGTGATGCATTAGCAAGCCAAGTAATGGCGCCAAGTGTCGATGTGCTAAATATTTGGTTAGGTAAAGCCATTACAGGTCAACAAATTCCATAAAGAGTGGTGAAAAATGAGTGAGAAATTAAAAATCGGGGCGGTAATCTACGCCCCACAAGTGACAGTTATTTGGGGCATTATTGCAGACTTTTTCGAAAAAGAAGGTTTCCCTATTGAGCCAGTCTATTTCAAAGACTACAAAGGACAAGTTGATGCGTTACTCAATAATGAAATTGATGTGGCGTGGAACTCTCCCCTTGCTTGGTTAGATGGTTACTTGCGTAGTGCTGGTAAAACTTTAAATGGTGCAATGCGTGATACCGACCAAGATCGTCAAAGCTATTTAGTTGTTAATGATCCAACTATACAATCTATTGAAGATTTAAAAAATAAAACTATAGCTTTTGGTGCGATTGATTCCCCACAAGCGCGGTTAATTCCAATCGAGTTTTTACATCAACATGGCTTGGAATTTGGTCAAGATTATGTAGAAAAACGCTTTGATGTGGGTGTTGGTTTACACGGTGATCATGTAGGCGGTGAATTAGATGCAGCCAATGCATTAAAAGCTCGCCAAGTTGCGGCAACATGGATGTTAGATTTCAATTTTGAACGTTGGACAAAAGATGGTACGCTCGATCCTGCAACAGTTCGAGTACTCGCAAAAACACCATCATTTGACCATTGTATTTTTAGTGGGCGCGTGGGATTAGATGAAACCAAATTCAATGCATTCACCGAAACCTTGTTCAAAATGGATTATAACAATCCAGAACATAAAGAAATGATGGATTTGGAAGGATTAAAACGTTGGGTTGCGGGTAGAACAGAAGGTTTTGCTCAATTACAAGCTGCCAATGAATATTTAAAATTCTTTTAAGATTGATATATCATGATGGGCGTGTAATAAACGCCCATCATTGTGGATTTTCTATGGAACTTTTCACAACTTCCCTTTTAGGCTCAATGCCTCGTAGTCAAGCACTTTTGATGGCGCGTAAAAAGCACGTACTCGGTAAAATAACCACAACAGAGCTTAAGCAAATCGTTGTTCAAGAAACAAAACAAATTGTCGAACTTCAACAACGTACTGGCATTGATATTATCACGAGTGGCGAATTACTTCGCGACAATTACCTTTCTTTTATTGCACAAAAAATTCAAGGCGCAATCTTGATGAGCATGAGTGAAATGCTCGATCACATTAAAGAAAAGCAAATTTTTGAGTCAATGCTAGAAACCTTGGATGTTCCCGCACTTTCCATAAAAAATGCTATTGGCGTGGGAAAAATCAGCTACAAACAATCTTTAGTAGCAGATGAAATGCTACTACTAAAAAATCTAACCAAGCAACCAATTAAAGCAACCTTGCCAGGGCCTTACTTAATGGCTCGATCCATGTGGCTTTCGTCTGTGTCAGGGCTACATTATTCATCAAAAGAAGAAATGGCGAAGGATGTTGTAGCTATATTAAAGCAAGAAATTGATCATTTGTGTGAGCTAGGTGTAAGTGTAGTTCAATTTGATGAGCCTGTTTTGACAGAAGTTATTTTTAGCCATCATCAAACACGTTCATTTATGTGTGCCGCGTTAAGCGAAAAACAAGATTTTGCAGCGGAACTACAGTTTGCGAAAAGTTTAATTACTCAAATCTTTGAGTATGCAAGAAATAAAAATATCAAAACCGCATTACATGTATGCCGTGGTAACTGGAGCAAAGATGAGAGTGTATTACTACGCGGACCTTATACGTCATTAGTGGATTTATTTGAATCGGCATTACCTGATATTTTAATGCTCGAATTTTCTACGCCAAGAGCTGGAGAATTAAGTTCGTTATTAGAAAGTAAAATCTTAAGACAAAAATGTATTTTAGGCTTAGGCGTCATTAATCCTCGTTCTGATGAGGTAGAAACCGTAGCGCAGATTGTTCAACGGGCAGAAAAAGCCTTAAACTTCCTTCCACCAGAGCAAATTTGGCTAAATCCAGATTGTGGATTTGCTACTTTTTCCAACCGCCCTTTAAATGGATTTGACATTATTGAAGCCAAACTTAAGGTATTAAATGAAGCAAAATTAATATTGAGGGAACGTTATGTATAACGTACCTGAAAGTGAATGTTTTACAGCTAAATATCGAGCCGTATTACGCGGAGAAGAAATTAAATTATTCACTCCGAATGACAACATTTCTCTCTATTCACAAGTCAATTTTGATAACCAATCGTTACAGAAAAGTGCGGTAGATTATTTTGCTGTTTCTATTTTAGGTGGCATTTTGAGTAGTGTAAAAGCACATTTTGCTCAACAACGTGCCGATATTGTGGAAATGGAAGGAAAAATTTGGCTCAATCTAGCCAATCCTTTAACCTTACTTGGTGTGCATGGTTATGATGAACCTCCACACATAACCGATTGTAAAATTAAAATTTTTATTTCATCTGATTTAGATGATCAGACGTTTGATAAGCTTACTGAAGCTGCATTAAGAAATTGTTTTATCTACAACACATTAAATAAAACGTTTTCTTTTACTGTCTTGTTTGAGCAAGTTTTGTAATTCATTATATCAGTTAAAAATACTACTTAAATTAAATACCATCAATATTTTCCTAATTTGAAACAATTGGTATTTTTTGATACCATAAATGCACTTTTGGAAACAATCCACTCAAATCCTACTGAGCGTTTCCTTCAAAATCGCACTTCTCCGTGCTGTTATTTGCGATGGTTCCATCGCACCATTTAGGGCTTAAGGCCTTGTTTTATTTAATCTGATTTTATTTTTATTCACTTAATTTTTAAGGGGAAAGCGTTGTCTTTATCTAAATTTATGGAAAAGCAAACGTCGTTCAATCCTTTAGTGATTGGTGCAACGTTATTTTTTGTGGTGTTACTTGTCGCGATGATTTTAATCGCACCTGAACAAACGCAAACTTTATTAAATGCCGCCAAATCGGGCATTTTTGCTAACTTTAGTTGGTTTTACGTATTAGCATTCTCAGTATTTTTGGGCTTTTTAGTCATTTTATCAGTCAGTAGCCTAGGTAATATCAAATTAGGCAATGATGAAGAAGAGCCTGAATTCGGTTTTCTCTCTTGGTTGTCGATGTTATTTGCTGCCGGCATGGGGGTAGGGTTGATGTTCTTTGGTGTTGCAGAGCCATTGACGCATTACTTATCTGATATTACCACAGGCAGCGCAGAGCATAAGCAACAAGAAGCTTTGTTACACACCTTATTCCACTGGGGAATTCATGCCTGGGCGGTGTATGGCACGATTGCGTTGGCATTAGCTTACTTTGGATTCCGTTACAAATTACCTTTAGCATTGCGTTCTTGTTTCTATCCGTTATTGAAAGAGCGTATTAATGGCAAGTTAGGCGATCTTATCGACATTATGGCGCTACTTGCTACCTTATTCGGTATTATCACAACGTTAGGTTTCGGTGCTTCTCAATTGGGGGCAGGCTTACATCAATTAGGCTGGATTAGCGAAAATAGCTTCAGCTTGCAAATTGTTGTGATTGCTGTGGTGATGAGTTTAGCTACATTTTCCGCGATTTCTGGTGTAGGAAAAGGG
This sequence comes from Haemophilus sp. SZY H53, assembly GCF_054332375.1. Classification (NCBI taxonomy): domain Bacteria; kingdom Pseudomonadati; phylum Pseudomonadota; class Gammaproteobacteria; order Pasteurellales; family Pasteurellaceae; genus Haemophilus; species Haemophilus sp. SZY H53. The sequence goes on along the minus strand of NZ_JBTGNV010000015.1, from coordinate 5,833 downwards.
GTAAAAATCTTAAGTGAGCTGAATTTAACATTAGCTTTCTGTTTGTTGATTTTCGTATTAGTGGCGGGGCCAACACTTTATTTGTTATCCGCTTTTAGCGACAACATCGGAACTTATCTCAGCAACTTAGTCCAATTAAGCTTCAAAACCTATGTTTATGAACAAGAACATACTGGCTGGTTTAGCGGTTGGACCATTCTGTATTGGGCGTGGTGGTGTTCTTGGGCGCCATTTGTAGGTTTATTTATTGCGCGTATCTCAAAAGGGCGTACCATTCGCGAATTTATTTTCGGTGTGTTGGTGATTCCTAGCATGTTCGGCATCTTATGGTTTACTGTATTTGGTAATACGGCCATTTGGTTGAATGATGGGGAAGCTGCAGGTACGTTAGGACAAATGATTTCCTCGCCTGAAACGTTGCTTTTTAAATTCTTAGATTATTTACCGCTTTCTGGTGTGACCGGTTTAGTGAGTTTGGTGGTGATTTCTTTATTCTTTATCACCTCGGCAGACTCCGGTATTTATGTATTAAATAACATTGCATCACGCGATAAAAGCCTTGCAGCACCTCGTTGGCAGGCCGTAATGTGGGGTGTATTAATGTCAGTCGTCGCGATTGTTTTAATGCAATCGGGTGGTTTGGCAAACCTGCAGGCAATGACCTTGTTGGTAGCATTACCTTTTGCGATGTTGATGTTACTGATGTGCTTTAGTTTATGGAAAGGCTTGAGTGCAGATAAAAAATATTTTGATACCAAAGTTAATCCAACCAGTATTTTCTGGACAGGTGATAAGTGGAAAGAACGTTTGGAACAAATGATGAACCAAACGCAAGAAAAAGATATTTTACGTTTCCTTAAACATACGGTTTTACCGGCTATGCGTGAATTACGTCAAGAGTTGATTGGCAAATATGACTTAAGCGTACAAATTAACACGCTATTTGATCAAGATGAACCTGCAGTCGAGTTAGTCATTCAGAAAGATTTGATGCGAGACTTTATGTATGGGGTGAAATCTATCGGTCGTGAGGTGTCAGAGCAATTAATTAATGACGATAACTTGCCACATATCCAGCATAGTATGACTTATGAGCCATACACTTACTTCTTTGATGGTCGAGTGGGTTATGATGTGCAATATATGGATCAAGATGAATTAATTGCGGATATGTTGAAACATTATGAACGTTACTTAAGTTTGCTCGACGATGTGGGTCAAGAATTGATGGCACACGAGCAAACAGAACTGGCTGAATAATAAGAATAAAGTGCGGTTGAAAATAACATTATTTTTTGACCGCACTTTTAAAATTACCTCTTGAGACAAATGCATAAAAAGAGTATATTCAAGCCCAAATTTTCAATTTAATTCTAACGGAGTTTTTCTATGTTTGGTTTATCCCCAGCACAAATGATTATTTTATTAGTCGTGATTTTATTAGTATTTGGGACGAAAAAATTACGTAATGCGGGCTCTGATCTCGGTGCAGCAGTAAAAGGCTTTAAAAAGGCGATGTCTGACGATGAACCGAAAAAAGATGCGGAATTTACTCAAATTAAAGACGGTACAACAACCGCTGAAAAAACTGAAACTGTAAAAGATAAAGAACAGGCATAACCGTGTTTGATATTGGTTTTTCCGAACTTGTTTTATTGATGCTTGTGGGCTTAGTAGTACTAGGCCCTAAGCGTTTACCTGTGGCTATTCGCACGGTAATGGGCTGGGTGAAAACGATCCGTGGGTTGGCAGCTAATGTTCAAAATGAATTAAAACAAGAGCTTAAATTGCAAGAATTGCAAGATAGCATCAAGAAAGCGGAACAACTGAATCTAAAACAGCTTTCCCCAGACTTAAGTAAAACCGTTGAAGAGCTAAAAGAGCAAGCTCAAAAAATGCGTGCAGAGCTAGAAGAAAAAGCGGCTGCTGCGGGCACAACGGTCGAAGAGCAAATTAAAGAAATTAAAAGTGCGGCTGAAAATTTGGCTGAAACAACATCGACAGAGCATGTAGAGAATGAACTTGCTGAAGTTTCAGAACTTGAAAAAACAGAAGTAGATTTGACCGCACTTGAAGCCCATGAACAAGCTGAATTAACCGAGCGTTTATCTGATTACTATTCGCCGGATGATGTGGAACTGCAACCAGCACCTAAATCTGAAGCTAAGTCCTAGAGAATAATTATGAGCAATACGACGGACGATTCCCAACCGCTAATTACCCATCTTGTTGAACTCAGAAACCGCTTATTACGTTGTGTAATTTGTATTTTAGTGGTTTTTGTGGCGTTGGTTTATTTTTCTAATGATATTTATCATTTTGTTGCTGCACCTTTAACGGCTGTGATGCCAAAAGGCGCAACCATGATTGCCACCAATATCCAAACGCCTTTCTTTACACCAATTAAATTAACTGCGATTGTATCGGTGTTTATTTCGGTGCCTTATTTGCTTTATCAAATTTGGGCGTTTGTTGCACCGGCGCTGTATCAACATGAAAAACGTTTAATTTATCCGTTATTATTTTCCAGTACAGTTTTATTCTATTGGGGTGTAGCATTTGCTTATTATATTGTTTTCCCTTTTGTGTTTAGTTTCTTTACCCAAACTGCACCGGAAGGGGTGGCTATCGCCACAGATATCAGTAGTTACCTTGATTTTGCGCTAGCGTTATTCTTGGCATTTGGTGTGTGTTTTGAAGTACCCGTTGCTATTATTTTGCTTTGCTGGACAGGTGTCACAACCACGAAAGCATTGGCGGCAAAACGTCCTTATATTATTGTGGGAGCATTCTTTGTTGGCATGATCTTAACGCCACCAGACGTTTTCTCTCAAACTTTACTCGCTGTACCGATGTGCCTTTTATTTGAATTAGGCTTGTTAGTTGCTCGTTTCTATCAACCGAAAGAGAATGAAGAAGAGACAACGGATGAAGAAAGTGCGGTAGAAAATCAGGCTGATTTAAATCACAAAGATTAAGAAAATGGGCGTAGGTGATACGCCCTTTTAACATCATAAAAAACAGGAATATTATTATGACTCAACAAATTTTAGGCGGTTTCCCAACCCGTCGTCTTCGTCGTTTACGTAAACATGATTTTAGCCGTCGTTTAGTGGCAGAAAATACCTTAACAGCTAATGATTTAATTTATCCAGTATTTATTATTGAAGGCGAAAATCATCGTGAACCAGTGCCTTCAATGCCTAAAGTTGAACGTTTAACGATCGATCAATTATTAATTGAAGCAGGCCTTTTGGTGAAATACGGTGTGCCAGTGATCGCATTATTCCCTGTGGTTGAGCAAGATAAAAAATCTTTAATGGCAGATGAAGCGTTTAACCCAAATGGTTTGGTACAGCGAGCAGTGAGAGCATTAAAAGGCGCTTATCCAGAATTAGGTGTGTTAACAGATGTCGCACTCGATCCTTATACATTACACGGACAAGATGGGATCATTGATGAAGAAGGCTATGTCTTAAACGATATCACAACAGATATCCTGATTAAACAGGCTGTTTCACACGCTGAAGCAGGTGCTGATATTGTGGCGCCGAGTGATATGATGGATGGACGTATTAGTCGTATTCGTCAGGCGTTGGAAGAGAATGGTCATATCAACACGCAAATTATGGCATACTCAGCGAAATATGCGTCTAATTACTATGGTCCATTCCGTGATGCAGTCGGTTCTGCGGGTAATCTGAAAGGTGGCGATAAGAAAACTTACCAACTTGATCCGGCAAATGGCAATGAGGGCTTGCAAGAAGTCGCACTTGATTTACAAGAAGGTGCGGATATGGTGATGGTAAAACCAGGTATGCCATATTTGGATATGGTCTATCGCGTGAAAGAGTATTTCGGCGTGCCGACTTTTGCTTACCAAGTTTCTGGCGAATACGCGATGCATATGGCAGCTATTCAAAATGGTTGGTTAAAAGAAAAAGAATGCATTATGGAATCATTGCTTTGTTTTAAACGTGCGGGTGCAGATGGTATCTTAACGTACTTTGCGAAGCAGGTTGCAGAGTGGCTTTACTTAGAAGGTAAAAATAAATAAGGACTTTTTAAGTTGAAGTGTTAGCTTAGATGCTGATTTTAGATCTTATCTAATAGAAACGAGAAAATATTGAATATTTTCTCGTTTTTTATTTTTTCTTCATTTTTTCTATAAAAAAACTGTTGCTAAATTGATTTTTCCATTGCTATATTGGAGGCACACCGTAAGAAGACGGTGAAATAAAATAATTTTACACACATCATACTCACTACTAGAAGGAAAATCCTATGTCAGCAGTAGCATCCTTAGACGAATTTCTCGAAAAAGTGGCTCAACGTGATGGCCACCAACCTGAGTTTTTACAAGCCGTTCGTGAAGTGTTTACTTCAATCTGGCCTTTCTTGGAAGCAAATCCTAAATACCGTTCAGAAGCTTTATTAGAGCGTTTAGTTGAACCTGAGCGCGCATTTCAGTTCCGTGTGGCGTGGACTGATGATAAAGGTCAAGTTCAAGTAAACCGAGCTTTCCGTATTCAATTCAACAGCGCAATTGGTCCATATAAAGGCGGAATGCGTTTCCATCCATCCGTTAACTTATCGATTTTAAAATTCTTAGGCTTTGAACAGATATTTAAAAATGCCTTAACCACATTGCCAATGGGCGGTGCGAAAGGTGGTTCAGATTTTGATCCTAAAGGTAAATCAGATGCAGAAGTCATGCGTTTTTGCCAAGCGTTAATGGCAGAACTTTATCGTCATGTAGGGCCGGATACCGATGTGCCGGCAGGCGATATCGGTGTAGGTGGCCGTGAAGTCGGCTATCTTGCAGGCTATATGAAAAAATTATCAAACCAAGCTGCTTGTGTGTTTACGGGGCGTGGTCTTTCATTCGGTGGAAGTTTAATTCGCCCTGAAGCGACGGGTTATGGTTTGGTGTATTTCGCACAAGCAATGCTCGCTGAAAAAGGGGATTGCTTCCAAGGTAAAACCGTTTTAGTTTCTGGCTCGGGTAACGTGGCGCAATATGCCATTGAAAAAGCGATGGAGCTCGGTGCGAAAGTGGTAACTTGTTCTGACTCAGCAGGTTATGTGTATTTGCCAGAAGGTTTTGACCGTGAAAAATTAGCTGCGTTATTGGAGCTCAAAAATGTAAAACGTGGTCGCGTTCAAGAATTTGCGGAACAGTTTGATTTACAATATTTTGCAGGTAAACGCCCTTGGGAAGTGAAAGCGGATATTGCGCTTCCTTGTGCAACCCAAAATGAATTAGAGATTGCAGACGCTAAAACCTTAATTGCAAATGGCGTGAAATTAGTTGCTGAAGGCGCTAATATGCCAACCACAATTGAAGCAACAGAGGCATTTTTAGAGGCGGGCGTGTTATTTGGCCCAGGTAAAGCAGCAAATGCCGGTGGTGTAGCAACCTCTGGTTTAGAAATGGCACAGAGCTCACAACGTTTGTATTGGACGGCTGAAGAGGTGGATAAACAGCTTCATCGTATCATGTTAGATATTCATGCAAACTGTAAAAAATATGGCACTGTCGCTGGTCAAGCAAACATCAACTATGTTGTCGGGGCAAATGTTGCAGGCTTTGTGAAAGTGGCTGATGCAATGTTGGCGCAAGGGGTTTATTAATTCAATAAATGAATGAAAATTTGGCCGCACTTTGTGATGAAGTGCGGTCATTTTTTATGGTGAATTTCTCAAGTTGAAATGGGCTTGTGGCTTGCTTTTTTGCTCAAAAAGTGTAAAATCTTCAGGCTTTTTGTCTATATATACAGAGAAAAAAGTAAGCTATATTCTTAAATCACTTTCGAGTTTGAGAATATTCTTT
>NZ_JBTGNV010000014.1:0-35190 GCF_054332375.1 Haemophilus sp. SZY H53 | reverse complement strand
AGATGATGAGCATGATATAAACATTATCGAGGAAAAAGAATATCAGTTGAATATAAATGATAATGAGGAATAAAAAAAACGCTTGCATATGGCAAGCGTTTTTAGTTATACGTAGTTCAAAGTTAATTAGATAGTTATCTAATTTTTAGATAGCTTAATAAAGTCATCAGATAGCTGAATTGAACTAGATGCTTTCATAGCACTTATAGGATTAGCTTCAGTACTTTGGGTATTTTGAGCTATTGGTTGCTCCTTATTATCAGGTATTGGTTTAGCCTGTTTAGTTACTTTAGATACTCTAAACTTATCTGGAATAGTTCCTTCTGGAATAGGTGCAAATGCTATTTTAGATGCTAATGAACTAATATCGAGAACTTCTGGATACTTTATATCCACTATTTGCTCTGGTAATGGAGGAGTACTACTAGAAGCAGAAACTTGTTTAGGTATTACCATATTTGCTTTAAACCACTTATCCCATTTTGCAGCCGCTGGAATAAGTTTTGCTTGATAGATTGCATTTTTATCTGGCGTTTTTGAATGATAATTTGCTACTTTACGCCAAAAATCACCTTTATCATTATTCAAATGACCAGATATACGCCAAGCGGCCAGATAGTATGGATAACATCCCGATTTTTCCACATCTTTTGTGGTTATACCATGTTTCGCCAGCTCTTTTAAATAACTTGTATTAAATTGCATTGTTCCAACATCATATGTGCCATTCGTATTCTTGACCCATAATCCAGGCTTTCCACCTTCAGTATCAGCAACCGCTAATAATGCGGTTACTGGCACTTTATATTGATCAGCAGCAGATATTGCACATATAACTACTTCCTGTTGAGATGGAGGAAGTACAGGAGGTAAGTCAAATCCCATAATTTAATCCTTATCTATCAATAGAACTTGAATATCTATTGAATGTTCTTCTGTATTCAAAATATTGAATGGTTCTTTTTGGTGCTTCAGCGTATTTCCCAGTCCAATATCTATGCTCTGTGTCATCATCATGGCTATTTCTTGAAATATAACTTCGATACACTTTATATTTAGTCATTGAATTTAGACCAGCCATATCATCTTGAGCTTTAATTTTTGCCTGAAGAGCATTATATGATGCTAGTTTTGAATCGTAATCTATGCCATTAGCCCAAAATCCTCCTTCATTTGGTTTACCAATATATCGAGTATTGAAATCAGTGTATTCGTGTTCATCATACACCTTGCAATAATGAGGCTTATCTGGGGATATAGTATTGATAACTGTATCTGAACAAGAATATTCTCCTCGTTCTTCATTCATAATACAGACTCGTTTCACCATTTTTTTTGTCAATTTGCTGTTAAGGTATTCTGGATCACATCGACCAGCTCCTTCAGCAATAGCATTTACTAATGCTGGCATATTTGGTTCATTTGATGAAGGGCATAACTTTAGAAAGTTTCTGCGAGCAGTAACTGTTTTATGCCACTTTTTATGTTTAATACTGAAATATTTACGAATAGCGGAATTACATTCACCTGGACGATGAGGAGATGATAAGCATAGAAGAGCTTCACAGGCTAATCTAGTATCACCAGTTAATATATCATTTGCATTTGCATTGACAGTAAATAGAACCCCAGATAAACATGTTGTAATTAATGTTAGTTTCTTCATATTACCATTCCTGTGATTTTTTGAGACCATCAACAATTTTTGATGTATTAGATTTAGTTTGTTGTTTAGTTGAGACAGCTTCTGTTGGTTCAGATATGCTACCAATTCCCTCTGTGTGTTGTATCTTTTGGGCAACTTTTCCCATATAAGAATCCGATCCAAAGTCATGAATAGATTGTTTCACAGATTCTTTTATATGGCCTGGAGCAGCTTTTATATCTGAGGCAATTTGAGACCCTACTGCTGCGGTAGCCATTTTTAGCTTTTCACCAAAAGAACGAGGTTGTTCTGTTAATGGTGATTTCTCATTTGATGATTGTTCCTGAGATTTTACTCCAGGAGTAGCATCCTTATATTGTTCATTGGTTGGGTTATCATCTTTGCTGATTCCATCTTGTCCTGACTCTCCTTGTCTTCCATTATCTCCCATCATGCCATCTTGTCCTGATTCTGCTTGACCAGAATCACTATTTGTAGCATTAGAACTATTATATTCAGATGTTCGGTTGTCAGATGACCAATTATTTCCTTCTGGTGTTGAACTTGCAGATGTATCTACATTAGATATGTCTGGTGTTGTATCTTGCGATTTATCGTTTCCCATACCAGATTGCATAGCCGCATTTAATGCTTGTAGCCCCCCAACTCCATTAGCTGAAATAACTTTAGCTATTGATGTTGCAGCAGCTCCCATTGCAGCGGCTGCTGTTGCCATTGATGCGGCTATTCCAGCTAAAGCCATTGCAGCTCCACCAAAAGATGTAGAACCTGTTGCTCCAGTCATCATTCCTCCAATTATAGGTGGAATCTTACTTGATGTAATTAGTAAGAAGATAGACGTTAGCAACATAATGCTTAGATTCTCAAAAGAAATAGTTCCATTCATTTTGGCTGAGTAGTCTGTCATAATACTGCTACCAATAGATACAATTAATATCATGGTAAATAGCTGTAAACCAATTCCTATAAGTGTCTTATAATAATTGAGAGCTATTTCACTAGTCCACTTCGCACCTCCAAAACCCAGAATAAAAATACCTCCATTTAAAACAATATAGGCTGTAATTTGTAAGGTTACGAAGCTCACAGCAATTATGCAGACGTTAATCAAAATAATTATTGCCATTATCCCAAGAACAATACTTTCCCCTAAATTCCACATGGAGAATTTTTTAGATGCTCCAGCTATAATGTCATATCCTACTTCAACAATTTTTGATGCCGTCATTGTTTCTTTTGAGCCTCCAGCCTGGCTTGCTAGTTGTTCAAATGAGTTAATAATAGATGATCCGATGGCTGGAGCATTATTTAATATGTAATACATAAAGCCAAAGAATACTGAGAATTTAACTAACTCACCAAACAGCTCTCCAATTTCTACTCTTTTTATAAATAATGAACCAAGAGTCCATACAAGGCTTATAGTGCCTAATGAAAAAAATAGGAAATCAGCAGCTCTTTTTACTATATTAGCCCAAGAGTCTGCTTTTGATTTAAACTCTGCTACTACGCTATTTAATATACTTGTATCTGCTGCAAAAGAGTAGGTTGGATAACAGCAAAAAAAAGACAGTATTAAAAATAGTAATAACCACTTATATTTGTAGTTCACTATCATATTTATTCCTCTAAGGGCGTAATCCCATGGTGTTTCCTGTCGAATGTAGTTTATTGGTTTCAGCATCAATTTGTGCTCTTCGGGCATTATCTACCTGTTGAGCTGTATTGATCGCATCCATTTGAGTGAGCATAATTTGTCTTAGCTGTAACAGTTGGTTATTTTGAGCAGCTGCAAATTGGTTAGCATATTGAATAGCTTCCATTTGACCTTGAGCTGTTTGTGCTCGAGATTGTAATAGCTGTAGCTTGTCTGAGTCATGTAATATATTCTCAGATTGTCTAGCTATACCTTTTGTCAAAGCTGCACTTGCTTTTTGTTGTAGTTCTGAGAATTTTTCTCTTTGAGATTTGAATTCTTCATAACAACCTAAATTTGATCGGTAGCAATCAGCATTTTGGTAATAACGAACATCACCAAATTGTGCTAAGTACTGATCTATGTTTCCTACTCTATCTTTTAAAGATTTCAGATCGTTTACTGTTCGTTGTAAATCATTCATAGTTTTTTGTGCTTCAGCCCAAATATAAGCTGCTGGAGCTAAGCTATTTCTCAGTTGGTTTTCATATTGTAATAATTGAGTTTTATATTCCTCAATTTGTTTTGTGTATTGCATAACGGTATTAAGGGCTGTAATAGTTGATTGAGCCATATTCGCACCATCAAAAGTTGGAATCCCTCCAGCATTTACCGATAAGCTAGATACACCAAGAGTTATAGCTATAAATGTGGCTGATAATTTATTGTGGATGTTCATACTAATTTACCTCTCTTTTAAAAAGTTAAGTTTCTGTAAGGGGATTGAAATACGAGATCTTTTACAACTACAACATTAAAATTGTAACCAGGTCTAATTTCTAAAGTTGGTGCTATATTGATATTTTTTTGCAACATCTGAACAATTACTTGTCCTAAGTTTTGCCCTAATGATTGACTTAAAATATCTCCAGCATTTTCTGTACGATCAGCTGATGATGCATTTTTTTGAGAATAAGATACACCAGCAGTAATACCAGACATTAAGAAAGCAGATGAAAAAATACGGAGATAATGGTTATTAACTTTATCATTAAATCCAGCATAGCCTCCAGAATCAGAGCCTGGCATGCTCCCTATATCTTGAGCTCTTCCATCGGGATATATGATACGTTGCCAAGCAACAAGCACTCTTTCTTGACCATATGCAACATCACTAGTATATGAACCAACTAATCTAGCACCTTGAGGAACTAATAAATGTTTACCTGTTGCGGTATCAAAAACATTTTGTGATACTTGAGCTAATATTTGCCCTGGTAAATCAGAATTTATACCTGTAATCATTACTGCCGGGATAACGAATCCAGCTCTTAATTCAAATGGTTTAGGTTGTTCCATTGGAGCGTCTATTTTCCAGCGTGAGCCATTTCCATTAAATTGTTGTATATCATTATTTACTTTAGATGATGTTAGTGAACCATAATCATCACCATATGAGCTTCCAGTTGCTCCTTCAATTTGAGATTCAACTAGTTTTAGCTGTTCATGATATGCAGCTGTCGGGTCGGTACTAGAACTAGCTTCAGTTGCTTGTCTTCTTATTGCAGCCATTCTTGATAACATTTCATCTCTAGTAGGATCACCGCTTGATATACCAAAAGAGCCATCTAAACCTGTTTTTTCAACACCAGAAGTAGCTAACTGAGCATTCATTTCTCTTTCTCTTTTCATTCTAGCTAATTCTTCCAAGTAAGGATCTTTTTCCTCTGGAATATATGTTTGAGGTTCTACATGTGTAGGTGATGCTTGGCTTTGTGTTGTAGTACCAGACAAAGGCTCAATATATGCTGGTTCTGTTGCGACATTTTCTATAGGTGTAGGGGGTGTCAGTGATGACACGACTCCAGAAGGAGCATCTTTTAATATTGCATTTAGATACTGCGATGTGCCAGTATTTTGAACAGGTTCCTCTGTTTTAGGTTGTGCATTTTGTTGTTCCGCTCTTTCCATAGCAACAAAAGCCATTGCAGCAAGGAAAACAACCCCAATAGCCCCAACAATATATAAAGGTATCTTATTAGCCCTTTTTCCTCCTCTCAAACTATTTCTTGATGGAGAGTTATTAGGAGACATATCATCATCTTTTTGTTTAGGTGCTTTGCTACCAAATTTATCAAATAATCCCATAATTAATTACCTCTTCCCCAATTACCTAATGGAGTGAACACCCCATTTTCTATTGAATAAGCTCTACTAAATACAGATTCTGGTAAATAAACAGTTACCCTGTAACTATTTGCATCTAAATGATCAACAATATATCTTAAAGGGAGGTTTAAGAGTCTTGTATCAAGTTCTGTTACTGCTTTATCTTGTTCACTCATATTTTGAGATTGTTTATTCTTTGCATGAAGCTGAACAGCAAATCCTTTTTTGCGTAAATTATCCTGAAGTGATAATCCAAAATAATCATTTACAGGAATTTCATTAGTAAAATTTAATTGGGTTTTTGCTGGAGAATATGAGCGATCAATGTAATTAGCTACGTCCGATGCCATTGCTTCTGATACATCTGGAGATGCATTAGAATAATTTCCTGTTTGTGTGGCACAAGCACTTAATAAAGCCAAACATGCAATCATTAAAAATTTTTTCATAATAAAATCCTATTTTTTACTAATTGTTACTCTTTGTTGAGAATTACCAACACCAGAAACAAGGATCACCTTGTCAAAAATACCATCTACAATATATTTGCTATCAACAACTCTATAATTGACTACGGCTGTTTGTTCATTAGTAAATATGCCACCTGATTTTTTTAGAACTAATAAGGCTGGAGCATCCCCTGTCTTCATCTTTTTAGGCATTTGAATAGTTGTTTGTTGGCCATTATCATAAACTCTGACTGGTCGCCATGATGTATTTCCAGAAATATCATATTCAAAATTCAAATTATCAATGCTTCCTGTGCCATCAGGGAGTTCAGTTCTATCAAGATATTGCTGTCTATCGGCATTAAGTTTAGCTATTTGACTATTAATATCTTCTGGATAGACAAAAGACACGCTAGATACAAATTTTTTCTGCGTGGACTTTAATCTAAGATGATAGACCCTGCGATCTGTTGATAAGATTAATGTTGTATCTAAATTAACGTCTAAGGGTTTAACAACGATATGAACTCTTTTATCTGAGCCACTTCCACTTATTGTTGGCTCTAAGCTCCATCGAACTTTATCACCTATATTTATATTGTTTAACATCTCTCCAGGTTGTAATGCTATATCTGTTACTTGATATATTGCCGTTACGATAGATGGCTGCGATGAACCAAATACATATTGAATAGACCCATTTTCAGCTAGACCAGGTTTTGCTGAGGCATACCCATTTCTCCATTGTTGGGAGAGTTTTAAGGCTTGAGCTTCGGATTTACTAAAACTTTCAGCTGATGTTAAAGATGGAGTTAGCATAAGCGTTGCAAGCAGACTTAAAGTGATTGTATGTTTCATGTTCATTTTCCTTCGATAAAATTACTGTAGTTCTTCTGATAAAGCATAATTAGGAATAAATATACCTAACGGATTATTACGAATTTCTTCTTCAGTTGTACTATTAGTTGGTTCATTTATAGTGATCTGTAAAATGGCCGTTCTGCGAATTTTGCTTAACTCAGAACCTTTTCGATCAAGTACTTGTTCTATCCATGTTACTTGCCAGCTTTTTTCTGTTTGAGGTAAAACGGATAATATATTTACATTAACTAGCTCTTTTTCAGCTCTTTTGAATGGATTTGTACTTTCATCAGAATAAAATCTGTTAGTAATCTGTATTGCTGGACTACTATCTGCTAAATGAGCATATACATTCTGAATAGCTATTTTTTGCAGTGATGTATCTGGCGTTACCATTCTTAAATCTTTGACAAATTGGGCGAGAGTTGCTTTTATAACTCTTGCATCTACAGGAGCTGATCTTTCGGCAATTTTACTTGTAACGCTTTGTCCAAGTTCACCGACTTCCACTACGTAAGGAACGAATTTACTTGATTGTCTTTCCCAAATGTAACCACCGATTACAACAGATGCCATAAATAACGCCATAAGAGATGTAATTTGCCACATGCGAGTATTTCCCTTTTCTTTGGCTGAATTACTTTTATATGTGATTCTTGCATTCGTATATGGATTTTCGGTCATTTCTGATTTAGCCATAGTGATTTCCTCATTTATTGATAATTATGTAAAGCAAGGCCTCTATCAGCCAGCCATTGTTCAACCCAATCATTGCCATACTTAGCATATAGTTTTTTAATTTTAGCAACACTGTCCTTATCTGATGATGCTACAAAGGCAAGTTGTAATTTACCTAACGCAAGATTAAATAATCTATGTCCTTTAATTGAAGAATAGTAATAATCATGTTTAGGGCGACTATTAGCTAAAATTTCAATTTGTCTTGAATTGAGCCCCATGTTTTTATAAATAAGAGCAGTTTCCTCTACGAGTGCATTTGGATTTGGTAAGAAAATCTTAGTCGGAGTACTTTCTAATAATGCATCGAAAATTGTTGATTTAGATGCATCAGCTAAAGATTGGGTAGCTAAGATAACTAAGCAATTTGCCTTACGTAGGACTTTTAGCCATTCTCTGATTTTTTCTTTAAACATTTCATGTGAAAGCATTAACCATGCTTCATCAAGAATAATCATTCCAGGTTGGCCATTTAAAGATAGCTCGATACGTCTAAAAATATATTGTAGAACTGGGATTGCAAATCTAGGTTGTAGCTGCATTAGTTCTTCAATTTCAAAGCACATAAAGTTAGATAGTGATAAATTATCTTGTTCAGCATCAAAAATGCTTCCCATCTGCCCTTCAAGAGTGTAATCACGCAATGCATCTCTAATTGCGTTATCTTGAATTAGATTCACAAAATCAGTCATCGTATAGCTATTATTTTCTGCCATGTTATTTAGTGTAGAGCTGATTTGAGTTCGTCTTTCAACAGTTACATCAATGCTATTTAATTTAAGAATTTCTTCTATCCACGTAGCCGCCCAAGCCTTATCTGAAGATGTGCTTATATATTGCAAAGGGCAGAACGCCAGAACAGAATTATCTGCATTACCAAGCTCATAATGATCTCCACCTGCTGCTTTAGTTAAAGCATACATTGACATACCTTTATCAAAAGCAAAGATACTAGCGTTCTCATAACGTCTAAATTGAGCAGCAATAGTGCATAAAAGAGTTGATTTACCTGAACCAGTTGGCCCAAATACAAGAGTATGACCAACATCTCCTACATGTAAGTTAAGCCTAAATGGTGAGTAACCTGTCGTAACACAATGCATCAAAGCTGGTGAATTATTGGCATAAAAAGGACAAGGAGCATTTTCGTTACCAGTCCATATAGAAGAACTAGGTAATAGATCAGCAAAATTTAACGTATGAACTATAGGTCTTCTGATATTTTCTACCCCATGACCAGGTAAACTACCTAAGTATGCTTCGATAGCATTGATAGTTTCTATTCTGGTGTTAAAACCTAACGCAGATATTTCTTTTGCTATATTTCTTGCGTCGTCCTCAATATCTTGACGATTTTCCCCCATTAAGATAATAGTTGTGGTGAGGAAACCTTGAGCAATTATTCCGCTTTTTGTATCAGCCAATGCTCCTTCAGCATCATCAACCATGGCTTGAGCATCTAAATCAATACGACCACTATTAGTATTAAATAGCTGATCGAAAAAGCCTCTAACTTTTTGCTTCCATTTTTTGCGATATTTTTCAAGCATAGCTTCAGCTTCGTGCTGATCCATAAAAATGAATCGACTAGACCATCTATAAATTGATGGGAATTGACTTAATTTATTTAGCATGCCTGGTAGGGATTCTTGAGGGAATCCATCAACAGCAATAACCTGAATAAATTTATTACCAATTTTAGGAATAATTCCTCCAATAAATTCTTGACCTCCAATGAGTTTATCTAAATAAATTGGGTTATTGGGGAGTAAGACTGGTTGATGGATGCCTGTGATGCAGAACTGTAACCAGCTTAGAAACTCATCATATGTTATAGATTTTCCATCTTCAGACACTGATTTTTTCCCTTTTAATCGGGTTAGTTGGAACGCTGAAGATAAACTAGATTCAAGATTAATGATGTCTCTTTTGAATTTTTCTAAAACAGTAAGTGTTTTTTGTTTTTGTGATAATTCTTCCTTATCATCATCAAACATGAGGTCGGTAAGTTTTTGTTCTGCTAGTTTTGGAGGATAATAAGTTGCTGTAATAACAAAAGATGATTCATATAAAGTTCCAATATGTTCGAAAATTCTTCTTCGTTCTTCATCCATTGCTTTTGTTATTGGATCAGGAAAATGGCTTAGTCCACTATTAGGATAGTTTACAGATTCTGTACGATACCCATCAACATGAAACATCCAGCCAGCACCAAGTTTGCTAATGGCCTGATTAACTCTAGCACTTATTGCATTTCGCTCTGCTACAGTGGCTGAGGCGGAATCAGGACAGGTATAAACCCATGCAGCCATCATAGAACCATTCTTATTAAGAATGATCCCATCATCAATAACAGCGGCATAGTTAAGTAAGTCAGCAAATCCTTCATCTTTTCTTCTAAATTTCTTTAGCTTTAATTCATTATTCTCTTGCCAATAGACAGAAAATAATAACCCCAGAATAACTATCCCTAATAAGCCTGTAATAATTGTAATTGTTGTTAAGTCCATTACTTTCTCTCTCTAGTGTTTACTCTAAATGGTGTGCTTTGTGCATCGTAGTACATTTGATAGCGTAAGCTCTTTAAATAAACTTGCCTTAACAAAGGATCTGCTTTTGCTGCTTTTCTTAAAAGGAATAAGCATACAAACCATATAGAAATGCCAATAAGGAAGGAATACCATGTTTGAGCAGAGAAAATTAATGCAAAGACTAGCAAGCCAACAAACATGACTAATTCGCGATCTCCCCCCAAAAATAAAGAAACTCTATTACCTACTTTTCGTATTAGGATTTTTCGTAATTCTTGAGAATGCATTAATTTTCTCCTTCTTTTATAAAAACAATTACATTACTTTAATGATGTAAGCTCTGCTGGGCTTAAATCAGTTAAGATAATCGCACCAGTACCTGTGATAGTACTTAATAAGTTTTGAGCGCCAACTAATAATGCAGCAACAAGAACAATAAATACTAGTGTTTTAATGAATCCATTAATTTCACCACCGAAGATTAATAAAGCACCAGCACCAACGATACCAACAATAGATAATGTGAATGCTACTGGCCCTGTTACAGATTGTCTAACCTTAGTAAGCCAGCTTTCGTAAGGTAAACCACCACCAGAACCAGCTGATGCCAATGCATCAGGGGTAAATAATAAAGCGATTGCAGCAATGCTGAATAAGATCCAAAATAATTGTGTTTGTTTTGATAAAGTCATGACTTTTACCTATATGATAGAGTTAAAAATGAATTTATTGTGTTCGTAGCCTACTACTTCCACAAGCTCTTTTACGCAGCGTTCCCCAGTTGTTTTATCTTTTTCAATAAAAAGAATAACATCAAGAATTTGTCCTACCATATCTTCAATATTTCTAGGAGCTTCTTTATTCTTTGAAACTAATGTAACAACCCTATTAGTAGCATCTTCAGCTGAATTACAGTGTACGGTAGCTACTCCGCCTGGATGACCTGTATTCCAACTTTCAAGTAATGATAGGGCTTCACCTCCTCGAATTTCACCAATTAAAATTCGATCTGGTCTCATTCGAAGAGTTAATTTCACTAAATCAGATAAATTAACTTCTGGGGATGTTTCATACAAAACAGCATTTTCAGCTGCACATTGTATTTCTGGAGTATCTTCCATAATGATCATCCGCTCATATGGAGATAAAACAACCATTGAATTTATCACTGCGTTTAATAAGGTTGTTTTTCCAGAACCTGTTCCACCTGCAATAAGTATATTGCGGTGTTCTTTAATTGCTTTGATAATTGTATTGTATTGAGGTTGGGTTAATGTTCCACTTTCTACATATTGTTCTAATGTAAAAATCTTAACTGCTCTTTTTCTTAGAGCAAAAGTTGGAGCTTTAACTATTGGGGGTAATTGGGCTGCAAAACGAGAACCATCTAATGGAAATTTGCACTCCAGAATAGGAGATGAAGTATGAACCTCTTTTCTGAAACAGCCAGCAACGGAACGAATCACATTTTCAGCTACACTAGAAGTCATAGAGCCTATTTTAGACATGCCAGCTCCAAGTTTATCAACCCATAATGATCCATCTGGATTAAGCATTATTTCAATTACAGAACGATCTTTATAGGCTGCATAGAAATCTGTACCTTGTAGGGTACGTTCTAAACTAGCGTGGATTCTTTCCTTTTCTCTATCTTCTGGTGTAGGTGTGCTCATAATAATAACCCTAAATAAATGCTAGGGTTGTTATTATATATCGAACACTATTAAGGTCAATATAGAGACTTACTTTTTTTACATTATGTGCGAAAAAGTAGTTCTATTTTTTTAGAGCTGCCTGTAATGCATTAATTTGGCTTAGATTTAATGTCAGAATTACAGTGTGTAGATTTGATGTCTTAGGTACATCTGAGAGAGAGCTGATATATGTATGGTATGATAAACTGTCAAAGTTTTTAGAATCAAATAAGTCTGATAATGGAACTCCTAGTGCCATAGTTAATTTTTCTAAAAAATCTAGTCTAGGAGTTGTTTTGTTGTTCATAAACAGACTGAGAGTTGATTTTGATACGCCCATTTTCGCAGCAAGGCTATTTTGAGATAGATTCTGTTTTCTCATAAGAGTTGCTGTATTTTGAATCGCAATTTCTTGATAAGACATAGCTAGGAAACCTTCCTTTTAGGCATGTGTATGGTTAATTCTGTAAACTAATTCTACAAGATTATATATTAAAAAATCATTGAATGTTATTTCAAGTGTATAGGTTTGAGGTTTGTATGAGTAATTATAGCAATAATAGAGTGTTTTTATATACAGGAAGAAAAGAGTTTGAGAGACACTTACATTACATTTTTGAAGAGTTGTCAAAAAAACGCCTGAAATTAGACGTATTTAATGAACTGAAAGAGCGAGGAGAGCTGTCTTTTTCATATAAAAACTTCCTTAAATTAACAAATTCAGATAAATATCCAGAGCTGGCTAAATTTAAAAGGAAAATGAAAAAAACGCTAATTTAATGAGTTCATTAGTTCAACTGCTCAAGAGTTATTTTTTTATATATCAATAAGTTAAGTTCTTAACTAGCTGTTTTTTCTATTTTCTGGTGTTTTTAAAGCTATTCTTTCGCCTAAATATGTTTAGATTAGATTAGCAATGATGAAAAAAGAAATTGAAAAGCGAAGCACATACAATGTAACTCCAAAAAGAAGACTGAAGCTAGAGGCTTTAGCTGTTAGAGCAAGCTCAAAAGCAAATCGAATTATAAAATGGACTGAAATAGTTAGTCATGCGATTGACTACTATGCTGAGGACTCGGTTCAAGATATTTTACACAAAATTAAATAGCAGATCTTTGTTCGATCTTTTCTAATTTGTAGCTTGAATGATCTTTACATCTGATGTAGGATATTAGGCATAAAAAAAAACCGCTCCAAAATGGAGCGGCTATTTTTAGTTTTGAGATTGTCTAAATGCAATCTTAGAACGGGGTTGATAGAAAATATTACCAGTACTTTCTATCATACATATTCAGCAACCATATTTACCTACTGCCGAACATTAAAGCAAACCGTTTTTGCAGAACGTCTTGCTTGAAACAGATTTAATTTAACCATAAATCTTGCTGGATTGCAAGAATCATTAATAGTATTTCTGTTTGTTCGAAGAGGTCGTAAACAAGGATTACGACAATGATTAATAAACTTCAATCTACAGACAGAACAAATTTCAATCAATCATATCCTGTTAGTTCTACTCCTGAATTAGAACTATTATCTAAATTACATCGAAACCATTCCCCTAAAAAAAGAGCTGGGCTAATTAAATTTGCAATAGGAAAGCAACTGTCTGCGACTCTAGATAAGCATGATTGGAATCGTAACCGATGGCTTAGAGAACTAAGAATACGCCAGAAAAAGCGTTTATCTATTCGTTCTGAGCGAAGAGAAACATTGTATGCACTATGTTATGAATTAATTAATTATACAGATTATTGCATAGATAGTGATTATTTATTTGAAGTTATGACTAATGTTGAAACATTAGCAAAAAACATTAGGCAGCTACACATTTATCCTAGTGGTAGAAAAACTTATGATCCAGTGCTTAAAGCATTAATTATGTTAGAGCAAGCTGGGCTAATTATTATTTTGAGAGAAATGGATCATGAGACAAAGCAACGGAAAGCAATGAGAATTTGGCTAAAACCTGAATTCTTTTATTCTCTGGGATATACACAGGAAAAACTAAGGCTCTTAGTTAAGAATTTACATAAGTATAGAGTTAAGAAAGGGATTTTGGATAAAGCAAAAAACCTATATAAAAATCACGTTTTAAAGCTTAAATATTCTAATGTTGCTGACATTTCTGATAAGTTTGCTTTAAAAAACTTGTTATTAAATATAAAGAAAAATTTTCTTTCTAAAGATATTAGTAAGGCGTTAGCGAAAGTTAAAGAAAGTAGCAAAATGAAGTCGTTTGAGTTTTCATCTGAATATGATATTTCTCCAATGTCAGAAGAACAAAGAGAAAGAAATATCAGACATATTCAAATCATTAAAGACTTCTTGAATGATAGAGCCAAAGCTAAGTCGCCAGGATAATCTTTTCTAGCATTATAAATAAACCTTACTCCTCTTCTAATACTTGTTTAAGTATCGATTTTGCTCGCCCTTATTTTTGTTTTGTACAAATTATACACACTATTTTTCATCTTCCCTTTTTCATTTTTTCTTAAAAATAGCTGTATTGGCCATTTTAGCATGTTAAGTCTATGCCTTTGTGGATAACTTGTTGATTCTATAAACTTAAAATCGATCTTAATCTCTGAACTAAGAGCTTAAAGATTTTCTTTATAAATAAAGAAAAGGATAAATAAAGCTAACGCTTTATTGTGGATAAGTACACGCAAATCACATTCATTGATAAAATCAAGAACCAGCTTGCGAAATCAAAGAGCATCTAATTAAATTCATCAGAACCTAAAATATTAGGTGTGCTTCGCACTGTTATACACCAGAAAGAAGGTGTGCTAACATTTTAGCAGCTAAAATTTTTTAATAAAAAATATAGACAAAAGGTCTATTTAATGGTAGCATTTATAACAAGTAGGAGTTATATATGAAAAAACTTTCTCTTTTAATGGTAAAAAATAACTTGTTTACTTTTTGCCTAAAAGCACTTCTCTTCTTCTGGAGTATTGTAAAAGTAGTTCTATATATTGCTAGCTCAATATTCATTGTATTTGGTCTTTTAACTTCTTTACTAACTGGAACTGGATTGAATGCAGTATTGCAAGGAGGATTTTTATTCATCATAACTGTACTAATAGATATTTTTATCTTGTTTGTATCCCCTTTGCTAAAAAATTATTTTAGCCGCTAAAATGGAGTCTAATATGAAAGTTTTTACAATAGCTAATCAAAAAGGTGGGGTAGGAAAAACCTCATTTGCTACCCATTTTGCCTTTTATATGATTGAAAAAGGTATGAAAGGAGTATTCATTGATTTAGATACTCAAATCAATGCAAGTTATACATTAGGAAAAGCATTTCCAACTAAACAGCATGCTCATATGCTTTTTTCTGAAACTCCAGAAATAGAGTTATCTGATACTGGATTGACTTTATTAGCTGGGTCAAATGAATTAGCAGAAATATATAATAATACCTCTGTTAATGAGGTTGCTATGAAGTTTTACAATTCAATAAATCTACTAAAAAATAAAGATTTAGATTTTTGTATTATTGATACAGCTCCATCATTAAATTCATCTCTTGTTGCTGCATTAGTTGCATCTGATTATGTTATTTGTCCTATTGAGCCAGAAAAATATGCTTTGCAAGGTATCAGTAAAATGATTAATCTTATTGCTAATGTGAAAAAACAGAATACAAAGCTAGAATTTTTAGGCATCTTGATTTCAAAAATCAATCGTAGATCACCTAGACATATCAAACATAATAATGAATTGCTAGAGAATTATCCTGATGCAGTGTTACCACAATCTATTGGATTGAGAGATAGTATTGCTGAAGCTGTTGATATAGGTGTACCAGTATGGAATATTAAAAAAACGGCAGCTAGAGCAGCAAGCAAAGAAATTAAAAGTGTTATTGAACACATTTTGTCTAAAGTTAATAAATAGGAGTTAATTATGAATGATTTTAATTTAGGTAATTTGAGTACTTTGAATGAAACATCTCAAGAATCAGGTAAATTAGAGCTTTCATTATCTTCAATTATTGAAGATTCTGAACAACCACGAACCTTTTTTAATGAAGAGTCTTTAAATGAATTGGCTGAATCAATCAAAGAAAGAGGTGTTAAATCTCCTATTTCTGTCCGACCACATCCAACCGAACCAGGAAAATATATCATTAATCATGGTGCTAGAAGATATAGAGCATCTTTAATTGCTGGTAAGACTACAATTCCAGCTTTTATTGATACTAACTATGATTTGTATGATCAGGCGACTGAAAATATTCAGAGAGAAAATTTAACAGCTAGAGAAATTGCTATGGTAATTGATAGAGCTATTAAAAAAGGCCTTTCAAAATCAGATATTGCAAAAAAATTAGGTAAGTCAAATTCATATGTTTCACAGTATGCTGGGCTAAATAATTTAGCTGAACCTGTCGCTTCCTTACTAAATCAAGGCGTATGTGAAGATGTTACTCTTTTAGCAAACTTAAATACTCAGTATAAAAAAACTCCAGAAGCTGTTGAAGAATGGATTTCTCAACAAGATGAATTTTCCAGAACAGGTTTTAATGAATTTAAGGAGAATCTCGGGAAGAGAGAAATAATTTCTGATGAAGAGCCAGAAAAAGGTAAGAAAGAAAAGAAAGAAAAAGTTGATGATCCAGATAAATTGAAAAAGTCGTTCTTGAAAGTCAGTTATAGTGGGCAAGTTGGAAGGTTAATTATGAATAAACGACCATCAGCACCAAATAGAGCTTATATTAAATTAGATGACACTGGAGAAGAAGTTGATGTGAATTTATCTGATTTATCAGTTTTAGAATTAATAGAGGCATAAAATGGATGACTTAGAAAGACGAAAATTTCATATTAGAAATGCTATAGCTAGTTTTGCTCTAGAGGGAGAACATCCCTCTCCTTATTTTGCTGATTTACTTAAAAAGTTCGGGAATGGTGAAATTAAGACAATGGAGGAGCTAAAAGAAATGCTCCTAAAGGAGGATTTAGATGAGAAGTATAGTAGATAGTCAACTCTATGATTTGATTAATGTATCAACCTTATCGGATAAGGATTCTCTTTCTATTGAGCAAACTTTAGATGTTAAAAACCTTGTTGCTATACATAAAAGTATTTTCAGTGATAGCCGATATTATCAACCTGGCGAAATTAGGATTAATGAGGAACATGCCAGAAGTAGGCATATTGAATCGGAAAATAAAAGCTATATGGTTTTTTATCATAAAGGGGAAGTTACTGAACAAAAAATTCAAGATGTCTTAGATGAATTTAAGAAAACAATTCTTAATGATTCTGATATGAGTATGGGAAAAAAAATAAGTTGGCTTTATTCATCTCTTGACCATTTACATCCCTTTGAAGATGGTAATAGCAGAACTTTGAGAGAATTTACAAGACAAGTTGCTGACAGAGTTGGATATAATTTAGATTGGAGCAAAACAAATAAAGAAATTCACTCCAGAGAAGAATTATATAAAGCAAGGGATTTGGAAGTTATATCGAAAACATTTCCTAGCTTGAATAAGGATAGTCTGAAATACGCTGGTAGTAATGAACTTCAAGCCTATGATTCTTTATCTTTTTTAAAAGAAAATTCAAAGTCATTAGATACTATTATTGAAAATAGTTTATCTCCTAAATCTAAAATTTTAGCAGCTAAAATGAATAATGATGTTTCAGATGATGTTGTGCTTAAATCATCATTAAGCAGAAATTTAGAGGAAACACAAAAAACAGTCCATGATGCTCAGGAGGTTGAACGACAACAAAATTTTCTAATTGAAAATCAATATACAGATTCTTTAAGCTCAATTATTAATGAAAAAAATGAGCAAGTGAAAAGATTGGAAACAAAATTATCTAAATTAATTACAGAGACTAATAGTCAAATTGGGCGTTTACAATCTACTAAACCAGGTATGTTCTCTTTACCTGGAAAGAAAAAAGAATGGGATAATAAGATAAATCAGCAAAAGCATATTGTTACCGTTGCAACACAAAGGCTAGAGTTAGTACATGAAATAAGAGATGATATGGGGCTACACTCTTCCAAAATTGAAGATATGGCCAAAAAGAAATTATATTTTCGAGACCCTCATTTAGTTAAAAAGTATAGGGGGGTAGTTCAAAATGAGAATGAAAAGAGAATAGCTGAAAGTAATAAAAAGGAAGAAAAAAAAAGACAACAAGAACAATCAAATAAAGCCGTAAAATCTCTTACTCAAAGTTTATCTCTTTCTCATTTTAGCCGCTAAAATAAAAGCCTTAGATCAAAAATCTAAGGCTTTTATTATCTATAACTATTTTATGAAATTTCCAAAGATAGTGAGTAGAACGATAATTATATTTACTCCAGAAAGAATGTATAAGGCATTTTTGATAGAGGCCATTTTTCCCAACGTTTCTGATATAGTTAGCTCTATCTCTTCTATTGATTTTTCATTTTTAGAGTTAAATTCCTCACTAGCTTCTCCTATTACATTTGATATAGCTGTTTTCGATTTAGATATGTGCTCATTTACTAGTCTTAAAGATGTATTCTGAGAATTTTCTATAAGTAAATTACTACTATGAAGGGCTTTAAGTATAATTTCTTCAATATCTGATTTAAGATTTTGAATAAGAAGATTTTGATTATTTTTTGTTTGTTTTAGTAGATATTGATTAAAAATAAAAGCTATCGCTATAGGATCATCCTTACCTACGACAACTCCATTTTTCCTTGCTATTTCTGATAGAAGATTTTCTAATTCTTGTAAATCATCTGATTCTATTTCTATACTCATAGTTATACCCCAGCTTGATTCAATAAAGCGTCTATTTTAGATTTAATAATTTTTAATCTTTGTCTTGTCATAATTGAATTAGATTCATCTGATATACCTTCAGCAAAAGTCTGCTTGTTTTTTAACATTTCAGATAAATCAAGACCAAAAGTATCTTGTGCTAATTTTGGTAGTTCAATAATCGTATTTATTGAGCTCTTATTATTTTTATAAACAGCCATTTCTGTAAATGATTTTCCGTTATATTCGATGTTACCCCAGAAAGGATTTAGCCATACAACAAATTCAGAGTTCTCACCAAAACTTTTTACCAATGAATTTAGTCCATTTAATGTATCTAGTAATGCTTGACCAGCAGTGATGACAGTATGAATTACAGTTTGATGCCCCATTGATTCTAATAATGCTGGTATCTCATTAGAAATAAGATAATGAGATAGAGGGAAGAAAGTGGATGCTCCATTATCAATTATTACATCATGTTCAACACTACTGATTATTTCAATTAACTTATCGAAGTTTCGAGTGTTAATTTGCTCATCTTCTAATAATTCTAAATGAGTAACATTTAATGCTTTGTAAGCATTAAATGAGGCATTTACTGGATCTGTATCAATACATGTGATGCTCTCACCTTGATCTAACTTATATTGAGCTAAGAGGCTCGATATCATAGATTTACCAACACCGCCTTTGCCTTGCAAGATAAAATGGATTTTTGCCATGGTTATACTCCTATATTAATTCGCTAGTATTTTTTACTTTGGGATCAAAATTAAAGGTGTTTCCATCTTCAGTTTTGACTTGATTTGTTTTTGAATCTTTATCTGAAAACTCATCGGAATGAATATTGGCTATAGGCTCATCCATAATTAGCCTAAGAGCTCTAACAAAAGCATTATAACTATAAGGATATAATCCTTTATCTTTTAATAGATTAAAAATATCTGTAAAGGTATATCCATCTTTTAATGCTAAAGATATATGTTTCTTGTACGCCAGAATAATATATCTAGATTTTAGTTTTTTTTGATTGGACTTAGTATTAGCTAACTCCGATATAAATTCTTTTTCATTCATAATTTTAGCCGCTAAAGTGTATGTTTCTTGCTCGATAACACTAAATAAAACAATTTTAAAACTTATATAACATCAGATAAAACAAATTTTACACCTTTTTACACATAAAAAAACTATTTTCAATCAAAAAAAACTATACTTATACAAAATTTTGATTTTTTTTCTTC
Organism: Haemophilus sp. SZY H53; assembly: GCF_054332375.1. NCBI lineage: Bacteria > Pseudomonadati > Pseudomonadota > Gammaproteobacteria > Pasteurellales > Pasteurellaceae > Haemophilus > Haemophilus sp. SZY H53. The sequence continues at coordinate 15,427 of NZ_JBTGNV010000014.1, read as the reverse complement.
TGGAGTTATACTAAAAAAAGTGGGCAAGATATGTAAACTAGACCTACTTTTTACAAAGTATGTTTAGTTTACTCGGACGTATTCGCTAAAGCTCAAGTCCTTATCTTGCTCTGCGAGGCTAACGGCTACCGCCTTAATAAGAATGAGAAATATGAAAGAAAATAATAAAGTGAGAAAGGTATATATAAAGGTATATGTATCTCCAGAAGACAAGTTTGAAATAAAAAATAGAGCAAGATCTTTAGGTTTAACAGATTCTACATTTCTAAGAAACTTAGGTTTAGGATTTAGGCCAACAAGCATGCTGGATCAAGATGCTATTTTAGAGTTAGCTAAAATTAATTCCGCTCAATCGAGATTGGGGAATTTAATGGCCTTAGCACTAAAGAATCCTGAAAAGATGTCTTTATATGGTGATAAGGATGTTGCGAATAAAATAGATGAGTTGATTGATAAAATTGGCGAATTGCAGATCTCTATGTTAAGTATCGTCAGTGATGTAAATAGTAAGGCTAATAAATGATTGCAAGAAAGATACTTATGCAAACAGTGAGCAAATCTAGTTTTTCTAGATTAGCTAATTATATTTCTGATACTCAGAATAAAGAGCATAGAGTAGGTGATGTTCGTATTACAAATTGTATATCAGATAATATCGAATGGGCTAAACAAGAAATTCAAGCAACACAAAATAAAAATACTAGAAGTACATCTGATAAAACTTATCATTTGTTACTTTCTTTCCCTTCTGGTGAAATGCTAACTCATAAACAACTTTATGAGATAGAAGATAGATTCTGTAAGGCTTTAGGATATGGAGAACACCAGAGGATCAGTGCTATTCATACTGATACAGATAACTTACATATGCATATAGCTATCAATAAAATACATCCTAAAACATACAATAGCTATGAACCTTTTAATGATTATAAAATTTTATCTTCGGTATGTACCTTAGTTGAGCAGCAGCATGATCTTGAGAGAACGAATCACATTAATGTAAAAACACACTCCCAAAATAGAGCTCAAGATATGGAGAGATTTTCAGGGCTTGAAAGTATGGTCGGCTGGATTAAGAGAGAATGCCTAGAAGAACTTAATCAAGCCAAAAGTTGGGATGAATTAAATAAAGTACTCAGAGAATCGAATCTTTATATTAGAGTAAAAGGAAATGGATTTGTTATTGGAGATAGATCTAGTAATTTTGAAGTTAAAGCTAGTTCGGTTGATAGAAGTTTATCTAAACCTTCTTTAGAAAATAGATTTGGTAAATTTACTCTTTCTGAAGATTTTTTTAATGATAATAAGCCTAAACGCTCTTATCAAAAAGAGCCTGTCTATAAGGGAAAAATAGATACAACGGAATTATATTCCACTTATTTGAATGAGCGTAGGCAGTTTTCTATCCAGCGAAAAGATAAATTTAAGAAACTTAAAGATGTTCATGATAAGAGGATTTTAGCCGCTAAAATGTCAGCAAAATTCAAAAGAGATGTTATAAAAAATTTAACTCGAGGGATTTCTAAAAAAATAGCATATGCTGCAATTTCTTTTGAACTAAAAAAGAAATTGAAAGAGATAAACTCTGAATACAAAGCTAATCGGGATTCTTTATATTCGAAAACAAGACCTTTAATTTGGAATGATTGGCTAAAGAAAGAGGCTATGAATGGAAATGAATTAGCAGCAGAAGTTTTACAACAACAGAATTTTAGAAAGAGCAAACAATCTATTCAAGGTAATGGAGAGTATAAATTTGATTCATCATTAAGCACTAATATTGATTCTATAACTAGGAGAGGTTCATTTATTTTAAAGACTCCTGGTATTAGAGATGTTGGAAAACGCATAGATATAACCCAAAAAAGTAATGATGAAAGTATATTAGAAGCATTAAAACTAGCTCAAAAAAAATATGGGAATAAATTGAAAATTGAAGGAGATGATTTATTTAAACAGCAAATAGTTAGGGTAGCAGCAAAATCTAAATTGAATATCCAATTTGAGAATGCTGGAATGGAAAGACATAGACAAATACTCTTGAAGGAATTTATTAATCATGAACAAAACGGAAGAAAGCATCGATATGGGGATGGGGGTTCTAGATCAGGACATGACTCCAGAAGAAATAGCAGAGCTAGAGATGGAAGCTCAGTTAGCAGCAGAGCAACTTTTAGCGGAAGTACAGCAAGCAGAGCATCAAGTGGAGTTGAATCCTTCAGTAGAGATGTTAAGCGAAATGAGCCATTCTTATATGCTCAGTCCAACATTAGCGAGTTTGCCTCAAGAACACCGTCCGAAGGAGTACACAGTGTGCCAAGATTGTCCGCTGGCAATGTGGCATCACTCAAACAACGAAACGAAGTGCTATTGCAGAATGATGCATATAATCATATGGACAGAGCAACAAGCATCAGTAATGAAAGAATGCGATGGGCGACATATTTCAGTGGATTAAGTCAGGATAAAAGAGAAGCTATTTTAGCTTATGTATCAGAAAGAAACAGTAAGAGAGAACATTTTGATCAGGTGTTCGATATATCGAAACATATGGTGTATAATAATGATGTTAATGGTGATTTTAAGTTTGTTGGTTTACGCAAGGTAAACAACCAAAATTTGGTTCTACTCCAAAAAATAGGAGATGATGCTGTTTATGTTAAAGATGCATCCCAGCATGAAATAACGCAACTTAAAAAAGCTAGTTTACAATCAACTGTTAATCTTGATTCTCAAGGAAAAATAACACTCAAACAACCATCGAAAGCAAGTAAAAGAGGGAAAAAATAATGAGTAAAAATAGAACTCTAAATAACCAGATAGGGAATAGAAAGCATAATGATAGAAAGAATAGTTATGTAGTTCAACGTTCGATATTATTCTTGTCTTCTATAATTCTAGGCTTTTCGGCTGCTACCCAATGGGCAGCTTATAAATTTGGGTTTCAGCCTATTTTAGGAGCTAATATCAGCGGATTTTATTCTCCACATAAGATTATTGATTGGTATTTTGCCTGGAATGAATCATATAAAAACCTATTTATGCAAAGTATTTCAATAGGATTTTTAACAACAGTAATTTTGGTTATTTTTCTAGCAATATATGCAGTTGCACAAAGTAATTCTTCTAAGGCTAAAGCTAATGAGTTTTTACATGGTTCAGCTGAATGGGCATCAGAAAAAGATATTAAGTCAGCTGGATTATTGGAGGGAGATGGAGTTTATGTAGGAGGTTGGAAAGATGAGAAAGGTAATTTTCATTATTTAAGACATAATGGCCCAGAACATGTTCTAACATTTGCTCCTACTCGTTCTGGTAAAGGTGTTGGTTTAGTGTTGCCTACTTTGTTAAGTTGGCCTCATTCAGCTTTTATAAGTGATTTAAAAGGGGAATTGTACGCCCTAACATCAGGATGGAGAAAGAATTATGGAAATAATAAAATTTTGAGATTTGAACCAGCAGCATTACAAGGGTGTGCTAGATGGAATCCTATTGATGAAATCCGAGTTGATAGTGAATATGAAATTGCAGACGTTCAGAATCTAGCTACTTTGGTTGTTGATCCAGATGGAAAAGGATTAAAGGATCATTGGCAAAAAACATCGTATATGCTTTTAGTTGGATTAATCCTACATGTAATTTATAAAGCTCGAGTAGATAATTCTGTTACAGCAAGTTTAGCTGGAATTGATGCATTATTAGCTGACCCTAAATATGCTTCAGAAGATGAAAAAAAAGCAATGACAGCATTGTGGAATGAGATGTTACACAATTTACATATTGATAATCTTAAAGCCCATCCAGTAGTTTCTGCTGCTGGCAAAGATATGTTGGATAAGCCAGAAGAAGAAGGTGGTTCAGTATTATCAACACTAAAAACCTATCTATCTCTTTATAGAGATCCTATTGTGGCAAAAAACACAAATAAATCTGATTTCAGATTAAAACAACTAATGAACTTTTCTGAACCTGTTTCTTTATATGCAATAGCTCAACCTGTAGATAAAGAGAGACTAAAACCATTAATGAGAATAATAGTTAATATGGTAATTAGATTGAATGCTGCTGATATGGAATTTAAAAAGGGAAGAGCTGTAGCAAACTATAAACATCGTTTATTAATGATGCTGGATGAGTTCCCTAGCCTAGGAAAATTAGAAATACTACAAGAGTCTTTAGCATTTTTAGCTGGTTATGGGATTAAAGCCTATTTAATTTGCCAAGATACCACGCAATTAAGAAGTAGAGAAACTGGATATGGCCCAGAAGAGAGTATTACATCAAATTGCCATGTTCAAATAGCGTATCAACCAAATAGATTAGAAACTGCTGAATATTTATCTAAGATGACAGGGGTTACAACTGTAACAAAAGAAAAAATTACAACAAGCGGAAAAAGAATATCTGTTATGGATAATCAAGTATCAAGAAGCATTGAGGAAGTGTCAAGACCGCTTATGACAGCTGATGAAGTGCAGCGTATGCCTGGCCCTAAAAAGGATTTAGATGGAGGGATTATTGAATCTGGTGATATGTTGGTATTTGTTACAGGCTATCCAGCCATTTATGGTAAGCAACCATTATATTTCCAAGATCCCGTTTTTCAAAAAAGAGCAGAAGTTCCAGCTCCCAAAATGAGTGATATTCTTATTAAAAATAATGAGTTAAGTGATGATGAAAAAGTTAATTTGGATTAGTAAGTGGTTCATTTTTTCTTTAGTAACTCTTTTTTTTATTATGTCGGTGAGTTATTTCATAGGAATAAGAATCAACACTACACCAAGTATGCCTATTGGTATTTATAAAGTAACAGATAAACGTCCCACTAAGGGCGATATAGTATCTTTTTGTCCTCCTAATACTTCGTTATTCCAGGAAGTTAAATCTAGGGGGTGGATTAATAAGGGATTTTGCGATGGTGAATTAGGCACTATGATGAAAGTTCTTGTTGCAGAGGCTGGCGATATTATATCTATAGATTCTTCAGGCGTTTTTATTAATGGTAAACGTTACCCATATAGTAAACAAGTTCCTAAATTAAATTTACCAGTAATGGAGCTACATAACCATTCTTTAATTGATGGGGAGATTCTTACTATGACAGATAATAACCCTCTTTCTTTTGATGGACGATATTATGGGATTTTAAATAAGAGTGACATTGAAAGTGTGCTTGAACCTATACTCACATGGTAATTTTAGCCGCTAAAATTTTAGATTTAGGAGAATAAAATGCGTGTATTTATAGCTGAGAAACCAGAGGTCGCTAAGGCTATTGCAGAAGCTCTGGGAGGCGGAAAAAGAACAGCAACTCATTTTGAATGTGGTAATGATTTAGTTACATGGTGTTATGGACATTTATTAGAGTTATGTGAACCAGAGGAATATGATGCTAAATATGCCAAGTGGGATATTGATGATTTACCTATAGTGCCGATTCCTTATAAGAAAAAGGTAATAAAAGATAAGGAAATTCAGCTTAAAGCAATTATTTCTTTAGTTAAAAGAGCAGATGTAATTGTAAATGCTGGAGATGCTGATGCTGAAGGACAGTATTTAGTTGATGAAATTTTAGATTTATGTGGTGATTTATCACATAAACAGATTAAAAGGGTCTTTATTAATGATAATAATATAGAGGCTGTTCAAAAAGTATTATCTAATCTAAAAGATAATTCAGATTATCATTTTTTAAGGGAGTCAGCTGAAGCTAGGGCTGTAGGGGATTTTTTCTATGGTATTAATTTATCTAGATTATATACCATTAAAGCTAAGGAGGCTGGAGCTCAAGATTTTTACACTGTAGGAAGAGTACAAACTCCAATACTAGGATTGGTTGTTCGAAGAGATCGTGAGTTTTTATCACACCAGAAACAGTATTATTATAAGATTATCGGAGATTTTAAATTCGATGATATAACATTTTCTGCTTATTACATTAATTCAACTACTGATAGTGTAGATGAGAAAGGTAGGCTTATTAACTATCAAGAAGTTTCTAAAATAATTGAAAATTCTTGCTATATGGATGCGACTGTTAAATCCTTTAATAAAACAAACAAGGAAGAAAGTCCTCCTTTACCATTCAATTTGCTCAAGTTACAGCAAGAAGCATCTAGAAAATTTAACTATTCCCCAGATCAAGTAAAAGATATTACTCAGCAATTAAGAGAGAAATATAAACTTATTACTTACAATCGTAGTGATTGCCAATATTTAAGTGATGAGCATCATGCAGATGCCCCAAGAGTCTTAAATGCTATTAAATCAAATTTCCCTGATTTTTCATTAGCTATAGAAAAAGCAAATCCAAAGATTAAAAGCCGAGCTTTTGACTCATCTAAAATATCAGCCCACCATGGGATTATTCCAACTGGTCGTACAGTGGATTTATCTGAATTAACTGAAGAAGAGCGAAAAATATATTTACTAATTGCTAGAGCATATATAGCTCAATTTTGGCCAAAAAGAAAATTTATTGAGGCTAAATTATTATTAGATGTAAATGGCTATGAATATGGGGTTAAATGCAATACTACTACAGAGCTAGGTTGGAAAACGTTATATCAGAATGATGTAGGTAATGATGATAAATCAGATGATGAAGATATTATAGACTTAAATTTTGGTAGTTTAAAAACTGGTAGCCAGGGTGAGTGTTTGTCGGCCGATTGGAAAAAACTAGAAACAAAACCAAGGCCTTTATATACGATGGATTCATTGCTAAATGATTTAACCAGAGTAGCAAATTATGTCTTAGATGCCAACTTAAAGAAAGTTCTTATTGATAAAGATAAAGGAAAAGAAGGTGAGCATGGAGGTATTGGTACTCCAGCAACACGAGATGAGATACTAAAGGGATTATTTGAGAGGGGTTTCCTTGTAATGAAAGGGAAAACTGTTATTAGCACAGAAAAAGGTAGAGCTTTTTATGATGTACTACCTGATTCAGCTAAATATCCTGATATGACGGCTTTATGGCATCAACAATTTCAAGAGATAGAGCTAGGTGCTTTAAGTAAAGATGATTTGATCGAAAGTGTTATTAGCTTCATTAAAAATGAGGTGGAAGAGGTTAAGTCTAAAGGACTGAATTTGAGCCACATAAAAGCATATAAATGTCCTAAGTGTGGGGCTGCATTATCTCAATTAAAAGGAAAAAATGGACTGTTTTGGGCGTGTAATGCTTATAAGACTACTGGATGCGATTCTAGATTTCCTGATAAAAATAATATGCCAGATTTTTCTTATGTAAAACCAGATATTTCCCCTTATAAATGTTTAGTATGTGGGAATGGTTTGATTAGGAGAAGAAGTTTAAAAAATCCTAAATTATTTTTCTGGAGTTGTTCAAATTACCCTAAATGCAAAACCATTTATCCTGATGCTATGGGTAAACCTAATTTCAACCAAAAACCTTGAGGAGGTTTAATATGCCAAACTTAATAAATGATCTAATTGGTGCAGATAGTAGCAATAAGCCGACTATTGATCTTGATGTCATTGAATCCAAAATGTTGGATGTTAATATTCCTGGTGTTATTGTTGAGTTTTCACCAGAAGAAGCTGATTTCTTAGGAGCTTTCAGAGATGACTCCATGGAGTTGGCTGATATTATTGCTGGCTCACTAGATTTGGAAAATGTTGAGTAAATTGAGATGCTAGGAGTAATTTATGGAAGAGGTAAAAAAACCATTTTATAAAGAGGTTGCAGAAAAACTCATTGACCAATTAGAGAAAGGTGTAGCTCCCTGGCAAAGAGGTTGGAGTGGTGTTGGTAAACCTTATAATGTCAGTACAGGTAAATCTTATAGAGGAGCTAATGTAATAAATTTAGCATTAGCTGGGCATGGAGACCCTCGCTGGATGACTTATAAACAAGCACAGGAGGCTGGTGCTCAAGTAAAAAAAGGAGAAAAAGGAACTAAAGTCCAATATTGGATTTTTGAAGAGATGCAAGTGGCAGTTGATAAAGATGGAAATCCTAAATTAGACCATAATGGAAAAGAAATGCTTGAAAAAGTTCGTCTTGAAAGACCTAAAGTAATTAATTCGGTGGTCTTTAATGCTGAACAAATTGATGGCCTGCCTCCACTTCAAAAACAGCAAGGAAATATATGGGAAAGTATTGAAAAAGCAGAGGCTATTCTCAAAAATTCAGGGGCTAATATAGAACACAAGTTTCAAGAACAAGCCTATTATCAACCTTCGATTGATAAGATAGTTCTTCCTACTAAAGAACAGTTTAAGTCGCCAGAAGTTTATTATGGAACAGCTTTACATGAATTAGGGCATTGGACAGGGCATAGTTCGAGATTAGATAGAGATCTTAGTGGTAGTTTTGGTTCACAAAAATATGCGAGGGAAGAATTAAGAGCCGAGATTTCATCAATGATGATTGAAATGGAGATGGGAATCCCTCATGACACAGATAGGCATGCTAGCTATGTTCAGAGCTGGATCAAAGTTTTGAAGGAAGACCCAGCAGAAATTATTAGAGCATCATCAGATGCAGAAAAAATTAAGGATTTTGTCTTGAGCTTATCTCAAACTAAAGAGCAAAACTTAGATCTTAAACAAGAGGAACGTTTTGAATTATCGGAAATAAAAATACAACATTCTGATATTGGAGGAAATGGTACAACTGTTAAGAGTTTGGCAGAATTACAAGAGTGGTTTACCTCAAATATTTCCCAAAGTGAAATTGATAATATATCTACGTATGCAAAAGTTTATGTAGAATTTGTGGGTAAAAATTCTCAAGGTGAAGTTAGTATGATTACTGATAGAATTGATGTTGGTAATCATGAAGGCGATTTTAACCCACATAAACAAAATATTAGTGAATACATCGGGCATAAGCTTGATTATTACAAAATTCATTCTTCAGAAATTGTTTCTAATTCAAAAGAGGAACAAGTAATGCTATCACAATCTTCTACTCCACAAAATGATAAAACGTATATTTCAGTGCCATTTAGAGATAAAGAGGAAGCTAAATCTTTAGGAGCTAAATGGGATAGACAGGAATCATCCTGGTACATACCTGGAAACCTGGATAAATCATCTTTCAATAAATGGCTTAATAGAGATGATTCTAATGAGCATGTAAAAAGTGCCTCTGTAAATATGAACGATCAGTCAAATAAAACTTATTTAGCAGTACCTTATACCGATAAAGAAGAAGCTAAATCTTTAGGAGCTAAATGGGATAAAGTCGCTAAAAGTTGGTATGTTTCTGGTGAAGTCTCAGATAAATTGAAAAAATGGCTTCCTGAAAATAACCCGATACAGCAAGATCCAGCATTAACCCCAAGAGAAGAATTTGCTAATTTTATGAAAGATATGGGATTAGTTGTATCGGGTGAACATCCAATAATGGATGGTAAATTACATCGAGTACAAACTGAAAATGATAAATCTAAAGAGTTCAGTGGGGCATATATTCTTCATGGGGATGGATTCCCAGCTGGTTATGTTCAGAACTTTAGAACTGGAGAAAAGCATAATTGGAAATCTAAAGGCTATCATATTTCATCAGATGAAATGGCAAAAATAAGAGCTGAATCAGCTCAAAAATTGCAAGAAAGAGAAAATGAAGTTTCTCGTAAGCATGAAGAAGTATCTGAGAGATTATCTCAAGATATGTTTAATTTATCTAAACCAAAAGCAGATCAAAGTTATTTAGTTAAAAAAGGTATTCAGTTGCATGATGGTGTATTTGAAGATAAACACAGAAACATAGTTATTCCAGCATATGATGAAAATGGTAAAATTTGGGCAAACCAAACGATTTATCCAGATGGAAATAAAAGGTTTACTGCTGGAGGCAAAAAAGAAGGGAATTTCCATGTGGTAGGGGGGCTGGAGCATTTAAACTCTTCAGATGTAATTATTATTGCTGAAGGGTATGCAACCGCTGCAACCCTTAAAGAAGCTAGTAATAGGCCTGTAGTTGCAGCGTTTGATAGTGGTAATTTAAAAACTGTAGCTGAAAAATTACACCAGAAGTATCCAGATAAGCCTATCATTATTGCTGGTGATGATGATGTTCATAGAACTCTAGAAAAAAAACCTAACGTAGGAAGAACCAAAGCAATTAATGCTGCGGATAGTGTAAATGGAATTGCGGTATTTCCTATTTTTCCAAAGGAGAAAATAGGAGAAAAATCTTGTACTGATTTCAATGATTTGGCCAGAGAAAGTGAGCATAAATTGGAAGCAGTTAAACACATAATTTTATCTAGTATTGATAGCTATAAGAATCAGCAGAATGATAAAATAACTCAGTCTAAAACCTCTAAAATTAAACGATAGGAGAAAAAATTATGGCTTATTTAAACAGAGTTGAACTTATTGGGCATTTAGGAAAAGATCCTGAAATCAGAATCTTCCCAGATGGTACGCCTGTTGCAAGTGTTTCAGTTGCGACAACAGAATACTATAAAGACAAAGAGTCGGGGGAACGTAAGGATATAACCCAATGGCATAATATTACGGTAACAGGAAAAAAAGCAGAGTTCATTAAAGAGTATATTAAAAAAGGCTCATTTGTTTTTATTTCTGGTAAATTAAGTTATCGTTCGTATGAAAAAGATGGACAGAAGAAATTTCTTACAGAAATTGTATTAAACGACTTCACAGGCGACATACAAATTCTAGATAAGAAAGAAGCAGATCCAACAAATGGATTAGTGTAGTTTATTGATAAGATGGTTAAAGTATTTCACTTTAGCCATTTTGTTTTAGGAGTTATGTATGGAAGTAGAAAATGTATTAGGAGCGATTAATTTCTTCGTTCCAAAGATAATATTTTGGTTTATATTTATGTGTTTAGTAGTAGGAGGATATCTTCTTACTAAGAATAATATTAATTATGAGCATAGATACAAATTAAATTACGCCTTAGTGTTTGGGTGTGTAACAGGGATTTACTTTGGTCTAATTGAAAAAATTATGATTTATAAATCGGGTGCTATAAATTGTATTTTATATACAGAGAGAAAAATAAGAGGGGGATTAGATCCATGTATGAGAGTTGAGTGGTATGGCTCAAGTATTGTTATATATGGAGTATTTTTTCTGATACTTATTATCACATTCCTTATATTAAGATACTTATATAAAAAAGGATATTTCTATTATTAAGGAAATTCTTTCTGGCGTAGATTAAAGGTTAAAAGACTATATTAATATAGACTTTTAACCTTTTTAATATTATGCTGTTTACCAAATTAATGAGGATTATTAGGATATAAAATGAAGATTAGACATGAGACATTGACTACTAATATTAAATGGACTCAGCCAACACCAGAAGAAATTAGAGAAGTTATTGCAAGAAGTGGATGGAATCAGTCAGAAGCAGCTAGATTTTTAGGTGTTACATCTAGGCAGGTGAATAGATGGGTACAAGGAGAAGCTAAGATTAGTTATGCAGCATGGGCTATTTTATGTCATCAGGCGGGGCTAGGTAAAATCTGGTGCTAATTTTAGCCGCTAAAATCTTTAAATTAAAAATAGACTATTTGTCTATTTTGTGTATAATTAAGATACAGATGGAGGAATATGATTATGTGTACTTTAATGCAAAAAGATGTGTTAATTGAAATGGTTGCTAATACAATGGCGACAATAGATTTAAGAACAGAACCAAATGCTGTAGATAATGATGATCAACACTATTTGATGAACTTGAGAAATAAACTATACAGTACTCATCACAATAATATTGATTTTGATTGTTTATCAATAAAAGTGAAAAGTATCAAAGATAAATATGTAGATTTACCTATTCATCAATACTATGCTTAGGATTACTTATGAAATCAAATGAAGATATTTTGGCAGAGCTTGCTAAATATGATCTAGAAAGCGACCTTAATAATAAATTTCCTAAAGTATGGGGAAGATTATCAAATAATTCTTCGTTATTCACATTAGAGCAGCCAATCGGTGTTTTATTGGGAGGACAACCTGGAGCTGGTAAATCATTCGCTACAATGGAAATTAAAGAACGTCTAAATGATAATGTTCTTGTAATTAATGGAGATGAGTTTAGATCTTATCATAAACATTATGATGATTTTTTTCAGCTATATGGCAAAGATGCTTCTAAATATACTGGAGCTTTTGCTGGTAAAATGGTTGAAAGAGTTAGAGATGAAGCAATTAAGCAAGGGTTTAATATTGTTATAGAAGGTACATTTAGAACCGTTGATACTCCGCTTAAAGAACTAAGTAACTTTGCTCAAAAAGGTTATAAAGCTGAAGTAGTTGTGTGTACTTGCCCAAAAGAATTAAGTTGGGAGAGCACAATTAAAAGAGCTGAAGAACTTGAATCCGCTGGGTTACAGCCTAGATATGTTCCAAAAGAACATCATGATTTAGTTACTACTAACTTAGCTAAAAATACCTCAAAAATTTTTAATTCTGGCCTTGTGTCTCGTTTGAAAATTTATTCAAGAGATGGGCAATTATTTGACTCATTAAATGAGACTGTTAATAACATTGAGAATGTTATAGATCAAGAATTAAATAAATTTTCATTAAAACAAAACACTCTATCCGATGTGCATAGTTTATTAATTGATAAACTAAGTGAATCTTCTCAATTAGCCCCTGTTAAGCCAATTTCTGTTAAGGAACTATCTCAAACAAGGTTAGACTTGCAAGCTCAGAAATTGACTAAAACAAAAAAATTTAAACGTTAGGAGAAAAGTATGAAGAAAAAATTTTTATTATTAGCATTTTCTTCATTATTTATTAGTTCATGTGCTGAATTAAATTCAGCATTGGAATCAGTTAATAAATCAATGGAAAGTATATCGGAAAGTAGTATGCCTAAATTACAATCCGCATCAGCTACCAAGATTTGTAATGATTTTTCAAATAATGAAATTTCAGCTAAACAAAAATGGATTGGTTCATATGTATCTATGAGTGGGAAAGTTGATGAAGTTAAAGAAAATACATGGGGAAAACAGAGCGTAGATTTTTCTGTTTCTAATAGTGTGAATGTATTAGCTTTACCTAAGACAGGGATGAATCTTCAGAAATTAAATAAGGGAGATAGGGTCGTTTTTAAAGGAATCATTAATGATGTTATGAGAACAGGCCTTAGTTGTAATATTTTCTTAGATAAAACTAGTTTTTAACTTTGTGAATCTCTACCTATCCTAGATACCCTAGTTTCAGGTTAATAGCTTTAAGTTTTGAACATATAAAGGAGAATGAAATGGCTAATGAAATTTTTTTTGATAGAAAGCACAATGTTGCGATAGTAAAAACGGAACAATCTATTGAAGACTTTAAACAATCTACGTTAGATGAATTTCATATCGTACAGAAAAAAACTCGTATAGCATTCTTAGAGCTTGAGATACAGAAAATTAAGAATGGAGTAACAAAAGCCAGCTCACAAGAAGTTCTGAATGATGTGCTTTCAAGATATGAAAAAGAGCTTGCTGAATTAAAAAAAACAGAGCAATAGCATCAAGTTTTGAACAAAGGAGTATTTATGAAAGGCTATTACATTGAACTTGAGGACAAAGGACAGGATTTCACAAGGCTAAGAACAGATGAACAAGGTATAGTGATAGCAGCCGAACCATATCAAACAAATGTATGGGAAGGGGCTTTAATTCCTATTTCTCAACAAAAAATAGGTGATTTATGTATGATTCATCATTTACCGCATATTGAATATGGTTATCTGAAATACAAAGTGTTAGCCATTAAAGAGATTAACTATTAAGTTTTGCATATACAAGGAGCAAAAAATGAGTGTACTTTTTTTTAGAATTGGACTTTTGCTTATGTGTGTAGGGCTTGTGTCTTTAGGTATTCTTAAATATATGAAAATTGACTACCAATTTGCCAGAGGCATTATAGGTGTAACTATCTTTGGAACAATTATTGTTATTTCTCACTTTTTGAGCTTAATATTTGAGCCTTTTGTTTTATAGAAAGGCTTAAAAAAGCAATAATTGAAGTTTTACATATACAAGGATATTAAATGAAATTTAAATTTAAGTTTATAAAAAGTAAAGATTTTGATTTTATTAGATCACTTATAAAAAACTGGGACGAATTTAGAGAAGATTCTAATTTGCTACTATTAAATTATCCACAAATAAAAGAAAAAGAATTTTGGGTGTTAGGTCATTTTGATGTAAGGGATAAATACTTTGCCCATTTATACAAGTTACAAAATGGGAAATATTTTGAGGAATTTGAGCCATTAGAAGATAGAGGAGATGGCTATATTAACAGTCTAGGTCATTTCCTAAGAAAACGAAATTTTTAAGTTTTGAACAAAGGAGAAAAAAAATGAAAATCCCCTCATAAGAGGGGATTTTCATCTATAAAAGGCAAGTATCAAAAGTTAAAATATTTTAGCCGCTAAAATTCAGACCAAGAAAACGTACCAAAAATTAATTAAGATACGAAAAATTGCTATAATGTACCAAAAGTTATTTTGGTACACACGCAAAAAGGGAAAATAGTGATGATTAATGAAGGACGTAAATTTGGTTATGCCAGAGTATCAACTAGCCAACAATCTTTAGAACTCCAGAAAAAAGAATTATTAAATTCAGGTGTGAGAGAAGATAGATTTTTTAGTGATATAGTTTCTGGAAGCCAATTTGATCGTGATGGTTTGAACTTACTTTTGCTTAAAGTTGAAAAGGGCGATGAAGTAGTTGTTACCCGATTAGATAGATTAGGAAGAAATACTCTTGAAATGATACAGCTCATCAAAGAATTTGAGAAATTGGGTGTATATGTTACCTTCTTAAAAGAAGGATTAACTACTAAGAGTAAAATATCTAACTTATTTATTACGATATTGAGTGCTATTGCAGAACAAGAAAAAGAACGTATTTTGGAGCGTACTAGGGAAGGGCGTTTAGCTGCACAGGCAAAGGGTACTGTTTTTGGTCGGAAAAGAAAAAATATGCCTTCAGCAGATGAAATTAATAAATTTTTAGCAATGGGTAATACCAAAGTAGAAGCTGGAAGACATTTTAAAATATCTAAAATGTCTATTTACAGAATATTGAATAATATTAGATAAAGAAATAAAAATGTTAAATAGGAAATATAGTATTTTATTAGTTTTATTTAGCTCTGGTGTTTTGGCCAATGCTCCTATAAAAAAGGAGGGAGTAATTTGTCATAATGAAGACTTCAGCTATTATTACCCCAGGTATATTACAGAATGTAAATGGGCATTTAATTTGTAATTTTTGGAAATTTATTGACTTAAATTATTTAACTGAAGAAGATAGGGATAGTATAGAGCAATATATTGATAATATTAATAATGGGATTTTTATTCGAGAAGATGATGAGCATGATATAAACATTATCGAGGAAAAAGAATATCAGTTGAATATAAATGATAATGAGGAATAAAAAA
>NZ_JBTGNV010000013.1:0-46372 GCF_054332375.1 Haemophilus sp. SZY H53 | reverse complement strand
TTTGAAGTCAAAATGTACAAATTTAAAAACACCAAATTTTAAATAATAAAATCAGTTTATTACGCATCTGTGATATTGTTTATTTCCGAAATTATATATATTTTTCCGAAACGACAAAAGTTACAGGGTTGTAATAATGCCATAAAATATGAATAAAGACATCAGGATGTTTCAAAATACCTATCATGCCAATATGGAAGAAGTTGCTGAACTTCTAGATTAGTTAAGCATCGCTTGCCCCAATAAAAACCGCACCAAGATTGCTCAAAGTGCGGTTTGCTTAGTTTAATGTTGATTAGATTACAATTTGACCGTTTTCTTTCAGATAAGCATAGATTCGAGCTAATTCGATTTGCTCTGTGGTTTTGCCAATATCGTCTTTGGTTAATGGTTTACTCATTAGCTCTTTAGCCGCTACTGCATCAATCCACTTGTAATCAGAGATGATTGGCGTGAAGTTAGTCACGGAGCCGTCACTATCCTCACCAGTACCTAATACATACTTGGCATTGATTGAGCCGTCCTCTTGTTTTGAGTATGCGGCAATTACTGAATACATTGTGTTTAAGATTTTGTTAAATGTTGTCATAAAAAACTCCTATTTATTAATAAAAAAGCCATGGTGTTATCCATGGCTATTGGTTAAATGTTTGTAAAGTGAATTTGGGCTAAACCTGTAAGGCTTGTCTATTCCAAGGCATTCTGCACACCATTCTGAACAAAAATACTTTGTCTTGCTGTCTCTAATTCTTAAGACAACACCGAGTGCGCCGATAAGGTCATATTTCAAGCCTTTTGTTTTTTCAAAAAATACATTTACTTCCTTTGGTGAGATTTCTAGTTCAACTAAATCCCATCGTTCTTGCGGTAGCTCCATTATTTTTTTACGCACTCCCCCATCTCGATTACTTGCACTAAAACAAGTGTAAATCTTAGATGGCTGAGGGTTAGATATTGCTATTTCGCAATGACTGTATGGCCCGTGCGTAAAAAATTTTATAGCATCATCAAAAAAGCGGAATAATGTATTTTTAACACTATTCCGCTCTCGTTTATGCTTATAAAAAGCAATCACCACTTTAGACATAAGATTGACTCCATCCCTGGTTAAGGTCGATATTTTCAGGCGTATCTGATTTATCAACTTGCGCTTTTAATACTTCGGCGTTTCGGTAATCGTGATCGACTTTTGCTTCAATCGCAGACGCTAATGCCTTAAATGTATCTAAATCAAATTGCACCCAATCATTTTCGATTGTTTTCCATTGTCTAGGCTTAAATGAGCCTAATACAACTTTAACACCCATACTGTCATACTCTTGTCGAGCCACTGCGTCCGTATGGAAATGGCGGATTTGACCGTCTGGAAGTGTAACTTCAACACCTGTTCTTGTTGCGTCTAAACGTTTCTGCTTAATGGTTTCCCATAATTCAGCGCGTTTCTTGGCGAGGTTTTGTTGGATTAAATCCGAATCGATTTCCCAATCGTGTTTTTCGTCGTTCCACTTGTGATTTTCGCTTGGTTTGACGCCACTACATCCAACGGTATATTTATCTATACGCCAAAAGTGACCTTGAGTATCGAGTGTTTCTTGGATTTTTTCGCGCTCCTGCTCTGTGATAAGACACGTTTCATCTGTAATTTCTTCTTTTCGATTAATTACAGAAATTAGTTGTTGATCGAATAGAAATACTTGCATTTTGTTTCTCCATATTTTAATTGTAAGGAATTTCATCAAAAGACGGTAAGTGTGAAACGTCTATTACATCTAAATATATTTCTCCACTTTGTATTTTTCTATTAGATGGCATATAGAATAATTTATTTTTTTCCAAATTATTGGCTAAAATTGTTCTAAATTTAGTTCCAGAAAGACTATCAATGATTAAAGGTGTTATAATAGATCTGCTTGTTTTTTCGTCATAGTAATACATTGTAGGTGGCATAAGGCAGGCGACACGTCTATCTTTATAAATATTGCTATGTCTTTCAAAATTATTATCAAACATATTTCCACATTTTATACTTTCTAATGGTTTATATACCTTATTATTTAGTAGCACTTCTTTAAAAACTTTTATGCCATAGTTGGCAGTATTTAAGGTATTATCTACAAATTCAAATAAATGAAAACCAAAATCCATATGATAAAAAGGATTATTACTGCTATAACATTTAGTATTTATTGCATAATCCCAATCAGGAGACATTGGTATATATCTGCCTTGAGCAGATTTATATCTACTTCTAGCAAAAGTTTCATCAGGATAAATTATTAAATTACTCACTCCATTAGTTGTTTGATCATTATTTGATTTACTATGGAAAAATTTTGATTGAGGTTCTATGAAAAGTAAACAATTTCTATCAACAGGTAGCTTTTTACTAAAAATTGCACTATGTAATGTGCATTTATACGACCTTTTATATCTTAAATATTTAACAGGGATTTCTGAAGCTACCATTTTGCGCTGTAAATTAGGCAATGAAAAATGTGTATAATTCATTGACATACCATAACTTGTCATTGAGAAAGTCTCCGAAAATCTGCCATAATAACACCATAGCCAATAGTAATATCAAAATAACTATCTGCTGAAAATTGAATATGGTCTAAAATATATTTATTTTGTGAACTAGCCCATTCAATTTTAGGACAATGATATATAAAATCTTCTGACCTAAACTGCTCTATTCTTACAAATGGTATATAATTTAAATAAATTGCATTTTTTCCATACTTTCTAACAAACTCCAATCTTTTATTTTCATTTAAGTCTATATAATCCTTATTTAATTGGATTTGATATTCAAGCGGAATATTTATTTTATGATTATAGCCTTTGATATGAGCAGTGCCTAATTCCAAATAATAACTGTCTAATATGCTATTATTTATCCGCAATCCATAATTACTCATACTTATTCCCACACTTGCGAAATATGGTCTAGGTCATAATCACATTTAACCTGTTTACGATAAAAAGGCGAGCCCTCAACGGTAGTCAAGGCTCGCAAGGCAAACAAACTTGGATCAACACTAAATCTAGGACAATCATTGACTGTCAAAAATGTTACTAATGATTCACCACGTGCTAAAAATGATTGTTTATTTACCCAACTTACGAGCTCAATCGTGGTATTTTTATTGATGTAATCAATAGTCAAACGCCCAGCAATATGCCAGGCGCAGATAGGTTTTTCTGTGAACGATTTATCAATCGGTACAGGCTCATTGATGTAATACATAACTCTCCTTAGGATAATTTACCAACTTTAACAACCTCTGTTCCGCCGTCCCAAACGTGTAACGCTCTTGTCGCGCTAGATAACTCAATACCACCGCTTGCATCTCGGCTAATAAGTCTAAAACCACCATTAGACTGCACCTCAAACAAAGTACCAAAATTACCATTTAAGCTACCAATTTTAAGTGAGCCGCCAGTGATAGCGCCTAAATTAGCATTAATAGATGATATACTAGTTACGTTTAATTTATCTGCAGTTAGAGAGCGTGTGGCAATATGGTCTGCTCCGATACTGCCTGCTGCAATATGTTTAGCTGCTACCGCACCGACTGCAATATTGTTAGCTGTTACGCTATCAGCGCCAAGCTGTTTAGTGGTAATTGAGTTTGTAACAATCGAGCCGCCATCAATAGAGGTTATTGAGGTTTCTCGCCACGGGCTAGGCACATTTTGGCTTGAATTGACTTCCTCAAGCATTGCCCTAGCCATATAGCAGTCTTGGTAGGCTTGCTTATAACCAAATCGTGCGATACGGAAAATAAGACAAACGACACCAGACTTAGGAGCGGTAAACTTAACAAAAGCTCTATGTGCTTTACTCGTATCTACCCCATTTGCAAAATGAGACGAACTAGCCTCAACGCAAGCCTCGCCATTATTCAGCAATATTCTATCTCGCTCACCAAATAATCCAGAGTTTGCGATCCAGCGAACATAATTTTCACGGTTAGCACTATATTCTTCAGCTATCAGATATCCACCGCAATGATGGCAACCTACATAAGCAGAAAATATGTAGGTTTTGCCAGTGATAACATTAGCGAAAACTCGTGCATTATCCACCCAATATTGATTATTTCTGCTATCGGTAGCTAATTGTGCGAATCCATTCACAGCCCATCTAGCAAAGCTAAACGTTTCATTTTTATACTGGCTGTCTCTTGGTCGGTAAGCTTGGTTTGTGTTATACCGTAGATTTTCATACTGCACACCTACACTACCCTTAGTCCAGTATTTTCGGATTTCTTCGTTATGGGCAACAAAACTATGCCAACCCTCTGAATTACCAGTAAACAACGGATTGCGCAGTAAATTACCACCAAGCCCCAAGGCTAGTTTTTCGCCAGTGATTTGAGTTGTAGCAATATGCTCAGCTCTAATTGCTCCAGTTTTAATCTTAGCGCTTGTAATCGAGTTTGCTTGCAATTTGTCAGCGCTTACAGCATTAGCTTGGATTACGTTTGCTCCAACGCTATTTGATTGTAATTGTGTCGCACCTACGCTATTTGCTTGCAAGTGATTTGCACCAATCGCACCAGCTTGAATAATATTCGCCCCGATACTATTAGCTTGCAACAAGTTAGCTCCGATAGTGCCGCTCAATTTACTTGTAGGAATATTCGGAATTTGAGCAATGGATAACGCACCTGCAATCTGATTAGCCTGCAATTGTCCTGTGATTTTCGTGCTAGGAATGTTTGCTAATTGGGCTGGGCTGATTTTTCCTCGAATAGCGCTTGCCACAAATTCAGTTGGTCCGCTTTCGTACCTGCTGCCATTCCAGGTGTATAACTTACCGTCTGCGGTGTTGTAAACTTGCTTATGTCCTTGATATTCTCCAGTATTTAAACCGTTGACCGTTTTAATCAAATCAAGATTGCGAGCTGGTAAAGCAGTATCAAAGACTTCGTCAATGATATTTTTAGAGAGCTTTTTATTTAAAATCTCTAACTCTGCATCAATATCAACCGAGCTTTCACCACGCAAGCCACCTTGCTGACTAAATGGACCAATGTTCACGCCTCGAGTATGTCTTAGCCAATAGTATCTGACTTTCTTAGCTCCGACCTCGTGCGTGAACATTCTTGCGGTAACTTTCGTTAAGCGTGTGGCGGTTTTGATGTCGTCTGTTTCACTGGCGAAAATCTCTGTCGCTGTTGCATCATTAACCCAATCCCACTCGATTGTGATATTACCAAGTCCACCAGTAACCCTTACACCAGTTGGCGCTGGCGGTTTATCAATAACAAAGGTTTGCGTTCTTTCGCTTAAAACTTGACCTTTCTCATTCTTAACTTGGATTAAGACAGAGTACTCGCCATTCTCTAAGTTGTCTAAGTTTAGATTTGGTGATGTTTGACCTAGTCTGACATCGAATAATGCACCGTCTTTGTAAATACGAAAATCATACTTAATAACACCGTTACCACCAGTAATATCACCAGCAAACGATACGCTACCATCTGAATTGACTGTTACACCGATATTGCTTACTTGCGGAGCTGATAGAATTGACGTTGCTTTAGGCTCAAACTTCGCCCCGTTATCAACGATAGCCTCTTTCTGTGGCTCGTGTTGTAAAGCTGTAATGGTATATTTGCCTTTCGTCTCTTCTTTTACAGATATAGCTTTAAATAATTGGCTTGTTACCTGTTGAGTAGATAACGACCATACACCATAAGCCTCTAACCCCGCTGGATTTTGCTCAAGTGTAACTTCTGCACCATTGGCAGAAATAATCTTAATATCTTGATGTTTTGCTTGAGCGTTGATATAACTAAAGTAACTATTGCCATTTACCGAAATCTCACGGTCTAGCGTTACTTTCTTGCCATTAATGGCTAAAACTCGACCGCCAACATTAGTACCTGCGTAATACGTATCAGCGACTTTGATAATGTCGCCTGGCACGTGCATTAAGCCCTCTGCACCGACTGTAAAGGTGACTGTCTTAGTCTCGAGTTTCTCTGTTTGCAACAACCACAATCCAGTGCGGTGCGCTTGACCCCTAGATGTACAACCAAATGCGGTGATTTTCTTAACGTTCAATCCATTCTTGCGGATTGACTCATCGTCAGAAACATACTCAATCGCTCTTTCATAAGAGTTATCTTTGTCTGCGTATTCAACCTGAATTGCGTTATGGCGAGATTTTTTTGCCGAGAACGTATAATTAAATCCGCTCTCATCCACGTTTGCGTTTGTGTATGTCCAAACTGGGTCGGCTGGTCTATCCATTACAACTGTGAGCTGCTGACCATTCCAAACTGGCATTGCTCTAAAAATTGAGCAAATGTCATTAATAACTTGGTAAGCAGAGCGTTGTTCTGTCAACCAAACATTACAGGTAAATCTTGGTTCTTGCCCACCAAATCCATCTGGCACTAATTGGTCACAATATTGAGCGACTTGATATAACGCCCATTTATCCGCGCCAAACTCGCCTAATCGCCCGCCCAAGCCATAGCGTTTATTCGTCACCACATCATAGAGCACCCAAGCTGGATTATCCGTCCAGTCAATTTTAAATGTACCATCCCACATACCCGTATATTTCCGAGTACGAGTGTCATAGTTGCTTGGTACTTTTACTTTTAAGCCAAGTAGGTCATAGGTACGAGTAGGGATGTTGCTAAAATACTCCGAATCAAACTTAACCCCCATCAAAGCTGTGTTTGGATAAGTAAACTCGGTATCAATAATCTCTGTGTAGCTAGACCAAATGGTATTATTTTGCAGTCTCTGTGTTGTGCTATCGTCTGTAGTCCGTTCCACCTTGACAATAAATGGCACGCTAGGCAGATTATCAAAAGTATGATGTTGCAAATACTGAGAGCTATATTTGCCGCTAATTGACACAGGGTAAGTTCTTGAGCCAATAGTAATGATAAAGTTTACGGATGTTCCGTTAGTGTCACCATTATCTTCTTGTTTAAAAAGCGATTGGACACCAATGGTCAAGCGTAATCGAGATACTTTGCTATCGGTCACGGTTCTGGTAAGCGGTAGATTTTTTTTAACTAGGGTGCCAACACCTACTTCTTTTTCGGAGGTGTTAAACCCAGCCATTAAATCCTGTACTTGACCGCCTATACGCCCCTCTACCTGCACATTTTTGAAATTATAAGAGCCGTCTTTGTTTTGTACTGGTGTTTTGTCAAAATAGATGGATTTCATTCCATCGGCTAAACCGTAAACCTCGCCCTCAGAGATTGCTTCAACAATTTTGACAAGTTGCTTACTTCTTCCGCTCTCTTTTGCCTCGAATGGCGTATGACCGCCACCACCGCCACCTTTACCCATTGAAAACTCCTTAAATTTCAGTATCCATTGTTTCTACACCCTGAGATATAATGAGAGAGCCTACCCTTATTCTCCCATACGCCAATGGCATAGGTTTTCCCTGCGCTGTCATATTCGACAGGTTCGAAAATGCCGTAGATTGTTTCTTTTCTTTTTCAGTGCCTATTTTCATCTCAGGCATTTTAGTGAGCATCTGAGCAACACCACCTAATAATAGAGATGCGCCAACAGAACCCACAATCCAAGCCGCATTGCTACTAAGAAGACCAAATCCAAGTGGGCCTAAAGCGATTGCACCAGCAATAATTGCGACACCCGCAATCACGCCAAATAATCCGCCACGTTTTGAGCCTTTCAATGTTGGGGTAAAATGCACTGTTGCATCATCTTTCAGCTTTTGATTTAATCCTTGCTCAAGATAGCGATTATCAAAGTAATCTCGCCCTACCCTTACGGTAAATAAGCCTTGCTGAATGAATTGTCTAAGTTTTGGAATTTGGCTTGTGAGAGCTTGAACGACTTCGGCAGGCGTTTTGCAATCTAACCTAAATTCAGATCCAAACTGTTTAAGGCTACCGTAAAATCTAACGTTGACCATTCTCTGTATCTCCAAATGCTGTGCGTATGTTTTAACCAATAACCATCGTACAAATCACGCTTAGATAATCGTTTCGGTGCGTGATGCAATACCATTTGTTCGCCAACATAGATTGCTGCGTGGTTAGGCACGCTTGCCCCCACACTAATCAAAATCACATCACCAATTTGAGGCTCTTTGACTTGCTCAAATCCTTGTTTCTCAATGTTGTCTAAATAGAGATTTCCACCATCTTCCCACCAATAATCAGGACGTTCGAAATTAGGCATCTCATAGCCTGATAGACGGTAGAAGTCTCTGAATATCGTGTAACAGTCCATTTCACCGTGTTCAAACTCTCGACCGATTAAAAATGGGATTTTTGGGAAAATATGAATTTGCTCATCG
Organism: Haemophilus sp. SZY H53; assembly: GCF_054332375.1. NCBI lineage: Bacteria > Pseudomonadati > Pseudomonadota > Gammaproteobacteria > Pasteurellales > Pasteurellaceae > Haemophilus > Haemophilus sp. SZY H53. Next base: position 38,055 of record NZ_JBTGNV010000013.1, on the reverse strand, counting down.
CATACCAACCAGAAATCTAATTGGCTGTAGAGTTGAGTTTGTAAGTCTGATTGAGAGAGTTTTGGTTCACCTTGTGGGTGTGAGTGGACCAATGCCACAATCTCGCCTTTCTCTGATGCGTTGATATAATCTTCTGGCGTGATTTCAAAATGATTTCCCTTATCTTCTGCTACGTTTTCGCAAGGTATAAAGACTTTTTCACTGCCCACTAAAACAACAAAACCACAGCTTTCCTGTGGTTCTTTTGATTTTGAGTAATGGATTATTTCATTGTGTAGTTTACCGTCCATTTTCTACCCCAATTTATCAACGCTAACAAACCCGCCATAGTTATGCGTGTTGTTTCTTAGTTTGCAGCCAGTCAACAAGCCACTGCACTTATCTTTTTTAGGGTCGTTTGTCGGCTGGTCTTTCTCGTCTGCGACTGCTCGCCCTGTATAACCGCACTCAACACCACGATACAGCCAATTACAAGTAGAGGTAATCATTCGCCCAATTAGTGCGTTATCAGTCTCTGACGGTAAAGCTAGAGTAAATTGAGCTACGTCTCGATTGAGCGATGATAATTGTTCAATCAGAAAATAACTCAATACTTCTTGCGATGGGTCGGCTTGCTTATTTCCACCCTCGAAATTAACTGCATCGAGATAGTGCATATAGACTAATCTTCGTCTAACCACACCACCTAAACACTGCTCAAAACGATTACAAAGCGCGGTAATAAATCCGTTAATATTTCCCAGCGTGAGAGTTGGTCGATTACTTGGGCCATTACCTGACATTTCAAAGCCATCAGCTTTTACGGCAAATGGCTCAAATGTTTTGCCTTGCCATACGATAGATTGAGATTTTTCATTAGTGCCAGCATAAAAGCGATATAACTCACCATTAATGCCGTCATTATCTTTCAATCCTCGTAAATCCACCTCAAACAACTCAATGAGCGCATTTTGTTCAAGTTTGGCGAGGTCGAGTTTAAATGCGTTACTAATTAAGGCTGGCATTATTTACTCCAATAAAAAACCGCACTTTCTAAAAGATTGTGCGGTTATAAGTTCACGAAAAGATCTAACTGTTTAATTTGTAAAAGCTCACGCTCAAGGGCTTGCTTTTCTGATTTGCATTGCTGCAATAATTTTCCCCGTTCACCAGCTCGTTGCGTGTATTCGGCTTTCTTTTGTTGCCACAATGCCAACTTGTTTTTGACTTCGTCACGGCGGGCGACACCTTCCGTCCAATAGTCCCACAACGCCAAGAAACATTCCTCTTGGTAATTTTCCAAGCGTTCTTTTAAATCGGCGCGCACTTTGTTTGGGTTAATGCTAAACAACCAGCCGTTTAATTTTTTGATTGGCATACAAAGCATTTCGTATTTTTTGCCGTCTTTACCAGTTGTGGTGATATGACCACAACTGAATTTTTGGTAATGAGAGGTGAGTTTTCTATGTTGAACCTTCCAATCCAGCCCAATTCCTTCCACAATCTCACGCATTGCCACATAAGCCACGCCGTTGTTATCCACTAAAGTAACTTCTTTACCTAAAAATTCTGCAGTTAATGTTTGCATATTTCTTCCTGTTTTCTCCACAAAAAGGGGCCTGTAAGAAGCAGTGAGTGGAGAAAGGAAGCACCGCTTGTCACGTGTACATCGCTATCTTACAGGCAATAAAAAAACCGCCCATAAGAGCGGTTGTTTGTTAGTATTATTGTGTTTATTCCATGTTGCAGGTAAACCCTACTCTATAGGAAAATCTAATGGTTGATCTCCGTCATTGCGTCATATAAGATCTAATAAAAACATCAATAAATCTTATGACTTTAAAATATCAACCAAAGGAAAAATCGGTTTTAATGTGTGACTTTTCTCAATTCAAGTCACCAGAAATGACAAAGGTTCGCCCTGTTGTTGTCATAGCTCGACATAAGAGAAACAGGGAGCTTGTTACTGTTATCCCATTGAGTACAACCGAACCTAATCCCCTAGAAAATTATCATTATGCGTTACCTGTAAATCCGCTACCAGACAAAGCAAATATTCAATGTTGGGCAAAGTGCGATATGGTTTACACAGTGTCACTATCTAGATTAGATCGATATAAGGTTGATAAAAGAACCTATATCGTTCCTGTTGTGTGTGACGAAGATTTTCAGTTGATTAAAAATTGTACTGCAATAGCCTTAAAACTAAGGTAGAATCTTACCCGTACCCGAGAGGGGCTTGTAAAACCAATTTGAAAAACAGTTGGTCGATTAAACAAAGGCGATAACAAGCCAGTTTAATCGTGAAGTGGGGAGCATTAGGCTCCCCTTTGTTTTTCTTCTTTCCCAAAGTTCGGTCGGATTTTGTGGTGTTTTATAGAATATCTAGCTGAAAGCCTGTTGCTTTAGGGTTGTAGGCTCGAAGATATTTTAAGACACGCCAGTTATTGCTTTGCTCGCATTTAAATTGTTCTGTAATACGTGTCAATACGTTATGGGCCTGACGGAGAGTACTGCGATATTCGTAAGCCACGCCATAAACGGAAGCAGCATAGTGCGAGCCAATTTGTTTTAATGCTGGGTGAAGTACTTGGCAAAGTTCCGTGCCACGCAATAAAGCGAACCACGCCCACACAAGCTGTTGTAGGTCATGCTCTGTAAATTCACGGATGAATAGCTCATCTTTTTTCTGTTCAATGATAAGCTCACCTTCAAGCACGATTCTGTGAACATACTCTACTGCTTGCGGTAACTGTTCTAATGTTAAATCTTCGATTGATTCCACATTAAAGCGTTGATGGACTAAATGATAAGCATCGGAATAAATCAAGCCTTTCTTGCTGACTAACATATTCACGGCATTGCGTAAGCCTGTGCGATCATCTACCGTAGTTTTACGTTCAGCCTTACCATTAAACCAATAATCATGTAACGCTTGATAACACTCTTTTTTGTATTTGATTAATGTGTCACGGATTTCTGGGTTACAACGATTAATATCAATACCAAATAGCCAACCGTTTAGGTATTGAATAGGAAGACATAGCATTTCACGATTTTTCCCATCTTCTGCAACCGTGGTTATGATAACCACAGTTGAACATAATACTTCATCTCTCACTATTCTTTGGCGTTGCGCGCGCCAGTCAATGCCGATATTTTCACAAATAGGCTTCATAGCAACATAATGCACGCCATTTTGTTCAATGGTAATTAATGACTGATTGTTGAATGAAATTGTTTGGGTTGAAATTTGATTAGACATAACTGTCTCCTTTGGATTTTTTTACGAAATTAAGATTTACCCTAAATAGGGTGCCAAGAGGTTCGTAAACCGTCCAAAGTCGGCTGGAGTTATTCCCCGAAGGTCTTTTATTCCTCGCCCTCTCGGCATAGATAAGATGTGATTATGCGCAATGAATGTTTAATGGCAATAAACAAACAAGGTTACTAAATTTCGCGCATAAAAAAACCGCTATGCTATCGGGAGCGGACTAACCGCTTTGGATTTAAGGCTACGACACCTTGAGCAGATAACTATCTGCTTGATAAAAATCATAATGAAAAAGCCCCTTGGGTGTCAAGGGGCTTTTTGTAATTATTCACTTTTAATTTTGGGCGTTCGTCTATGGATTACAACTACTTTACTTTTTTCAGGATTTTTCTGCTCAAGCAATTCAACTTTCTTATATTCAATCTTCGTTTCTCTTGCGAGTGCAATAGCAAAACGATATTCAGCATTGGCTTTGGAATTATGTTCGTTAATTTGATTTAATCTTTCTCTCGCTAGTTGCTTTTCTTCCGCAGTAATTAACCTCACTTTTGAACCATTAACATCTCTGATCCATTTTCTACGAACAAAACGTTTTAAATAGCTAGGTGAATCTAAATAATATCGCATAGCACTTCGAACCACTTTTGATAATTCATCATCACCAAGTACGGCAAGCATATCATCGATAATTGTAGGAACTAGTGGTTTAGTATCGAAAAAGACATTTGGAAACCGTTCTTTTAACTTAGCTAAATTTGCTTTGATATTATCTTTTCGACCCATATCTTACCCCATAAAAAAACAGCTTCCATTGGGAAGCTTTTTGGTTAAGGTTTCTGACGCCTATGGGGCAAATAATAGTATAAAGCCCCATTGATTGCAATAGGGCTTTGTTAATTTAACGATAGCTTTTGTTACCACCAGATGTATAGCAATATCTGCCACCTCTTGGTCCGTAGCAATAGCCATAACCGCAGTCACAACTACTCAAGTGTCTATAACGTTTCTTAGTAGGATATGATGAAACAGCTTTCTTTTTTGCTTTTGATTGCTTATCTACCGATTTCTCTCCTTTTGGCTGAGGGAATATACGGCTTTGCCCTGGCATTGTAGCAGTGATATTATCAATTTGTGGAGTTGAATAAACTTCTCTTGTCTCCCATTTTGAACCGCTACTGCTGTTATGTGTAAATCCAGAATGGCATGCAGATAAAGTAAGGCTTATTAAGCCAATAAATAAGCGTTTTTTCATTCTCATCTTTCCGTAAGTAATTAAGAATTATACCACCTCTATTTGTATGGTGATTGAGTAATTACTCTTTTCCCATCAAGTTTGGATAAAGGCAAGGCGGATATTATCGCTTTCACTGCCATAACCTTGTAACTCATGCATTTCAGGTGCAATTTCCCACACGCGTTGTTGCAATTCTTCATAAGTGCGGCCTTCAGTGACAAGATGCAACTTATCGCACGTACCAATCCACGCGGGGATGTTATCTTCTACATCGTACATCACTTCCACGATATAAGGCGGATTGATTTTATCCAAGCGTTTCTTCACTGACATGAGCGTATCCTCAATGGTTATGTCGAAATAATTATTGGCTTTTGATAAAGTTCCAATGTACCACGTTGTAAAGGTACTAGCTTGGAATGCAGCACTACGCAGGATTTCATCATCGACATCAATCAATTCACTACAAAAATGAAGCAAATTACCAACAGCGTGAAAATGAATTGCCGCACCAATTTTAGATTCTCCAATCACCACTGAAACCACGTCGGATTTATCGCCGATAATTTGTGTAATGCCTTTATTCATCAGTTCTTCAACAATATAGCGATAATCTGAAGGGTAAAATTCATAGAAAATCTTTGTTAAATCTGATTTTGATACAAAGAGTTCACCGTCTTTAAGGGTAAACCGTAAAGGGAGAGTGCCAAAATTTGAGGTGAATACATTACACTTTTTATTAGACATTATAAGCCTTCTTTTTATCTAACACATTTCTCTAATCAACATAAAAACACTCACCAAAAATGAAGTGGACGGGTAAATTTATGTGCTATTAAAGGTTAAATAACAGTGATTGAAATAGTTCAAACTGTATCGAATGATAGATGAAAAGTTTTATCTTGACAAGAAATTGCTTGCAATGACTAAAAAAGAAATAAAATCTTACCGCATGAAAAAGCCCCTTTGTAGTCAAGAGGCTTTATTTGTAAATTTTATCCATGCTTTAGCAATTCTTGCTAGACCGCCCTTTTCATCCTCGGTTAAAACATGATTAATTCCACAACTACTAATCATAACTTTGTTATTTTTCGCAAAAAATTCAAGGTAGTCATCAAACGAATATTTAGCGCTATAAGAGATAGTTTTTTCGTCATTTATTTCTGACTTTACCGAAATTGTTCGTAATTCATTGCCATTAAGAAAAATTGCTGTATCGGGCAAGCACTTACTTTCATTTTTTTCTCTATTTACTGTTAAAGTGACTGAACTAAAATCACCACTTCCTTTTGCATCTGATAACATAATGCCGGCATAGGTGAATGGTTTAGTTTTTGATAATTCTTTAATTTGTAAACTTCCGAAAAAGAAAACGCCTCTGTCATCAATGCGAACAACATCCTCTCCACAAGCGCTCAAAACCAAAACAACTGCGATTAATAACAATTTCTTCATTATGACACTCACAAATAAAATAAACGAGTGCCCAATTATATTTAAGAAAATTTAAAAATCGTTGATCAATATCACAAAACCCGAAATTAATCGGTTTTTGTTATTATCCTCGATAGTAGGCGCCGCCATTACGACCAAAATCACGTTGAATGTTTTTGCTATAACGTTCATCCGCAATTTGATCTATCAATTTAATGGTGATTTCTAAACCATCGCCAGTTTGTTTTGATTCAACCTCGGCTTGTGTAGGCGCACCATTATTAATTACGTTCACCTTGATATTGCTCGGTTGGTTACTTGTCATTAAAGGCGCAGCATAAGACGAACCACCACCAACGGCACCGCCAACAGAAAATCCTTTTGGTTTAGCTTTAGTTTGGTAGTTAAGGTAATTCAAAAAGTCCACACCCAAAAGCGATGTAGCCTCTTTTGTCATTACATATTCGCCTTTATGTACCAATCCGGCTGGTTGGTATTTGCCTCCAATACCGGTAAACCCACCCTCATCAAACCCGACAAGTCCGCCGACATAGCGCTCATCGATCGAACCGACAGTGCCGCCGTCAGATTTACCTCCAAACATAGATGACACCGCTTTAAAGATCATCATTTTGATCGTCATTTGGATAATATCTTTAATGATAGATTTTGCCAAAGACCCAAAATCAGCTTTCCCTGTCATCACTAAGTCAGTGAGCGCGCCAGACATTCCGTCAAACGCTTTCAAAGTGATGTTTGAAACGTTCCCCATAATGTTTTCGGCATCTTGACCAAAACGATTAAAACCATCTCTTATACCTGCCATTGGATCGGATTTCATTTTCTCGGCGTTAGCTTGGTATTCCTCATGAAGTTGCTTAATCTTGGCAATTTCTTCATCTAAAAGAGCAATATTTCCCTTGGACATTCCAATTTTTAGTCTGGCGGCCTCTTGCTCTAGTTGATGGTTAAATTGTAATTGCTCCTGCTCTTGGCGCGTTTTACCCATTAATTGAAGCTGGAATTCCAATTCTTTGATTTTGTCTGAATTGGTAACGCCGAACTGCTTAATATTAAATTGCTGGTTGGCACTATCAATTTCACCGGCAAGGCGTTTTAAGTTTGCGATACCCTCTGCGCCATAATGCGCGTACTTGTCCGCATTGGCCGCAATATCTTGCGTGAGTTTGTTCACCTCTTGATATTGTGAAACACCGCCGAAAACATCTAAATCCTGCGAATTGGCTTTGATTTGCGCTAATTGCTCCTGCATTCTAGATAGTTGTTCGGTGTATTGTTTCACATAGTCAACGCCACCGCCTTTTCTACCTTTGACCGTATTTTGGCTAAGGTAGTCATCATAAAGCGCACTTTGGATTGCCGATAAATCACTTTCCGGTACTTTATCTTTGTAGTTTTCCAAGCTCTTTTGCGTTTGCAGCTTTGCTCGCTCAGCCGGGTCTTTTGTTTCTCGAATTTGCTTGTCGAGTTTCAATCCGGCAATAATACTTTGCCCTTTTTCGCTAATTCCTCCGTTTGCGTTTGGCAGCGTTTTTTTCAACACATCCAAATTGCCGCTTGCGATCGCGGCAACCGCTGCGATCTTTGAAATACCGCTCGCGATATTAATAGCTCCCGTTTCTGCACTTGGTGCAATCACGTTGAACCCACCAATAGAAACATTTAACCCGTCCATGCTAATTTTAGACGTATCAATGTTTGGGAATAAGCGTTGAAACTCCCCCGTAATACTTAATAGGTCAGTATTTAGTGGAGAGAGAGCATTATTCAGTTGATCGGCACTAACACCGGCAAGCAACATTTCACCGCGGAATTCTTTCAATGATTTTCCGGATAAAAGTGCTTTATTTGCGAACTCGGTAAGCAAATTATTTAGCGCAGAGGAGCGCACTCCCTCCACTTCCAAGGCGGCATTTAATTGAAGTTTTAGCTCAGCAATTTCAGCTTTAATCTTGTCTGAATTGAAAAGTGGGTTGACTGAGTTATTATCAATCTCCCATTCATTGGTTGCAATCTGGTCTTTAAATCGCTTAATTTCTTTTCTTTGCTCTTGCAGCTCTTTTATTTGTTTAGAAAACTCAACACCGAGCGATGAAAGCGTTAGATCTTTGTAGGACTTCTCCAGTAATCTGTTTGCTCCCTCTAAATCAATGGATTTTGCTCGCGCTTGCTCGGCTTTTTCATGAAAATAGAACAGCGCACCGGCAGCAATCGTAATCACCCCAGCTGGTCCACCAAGCAAACTAAGCGCGCCACCTAACCCATTTTTAAGCACGCCGGCTAAACCTTGGCTGGCAATCGCCTGTCTTGATGTGGCTATTGCTGCAGTTGACATAGATACTGTGTATTTAGCTAATTGCCCAACAAGTACACCACCAATAACAACGGAAAGCGTATCGAAATTCTTGGCAAGAAAACTAACCATTTCCGCAGCGCCAGAAAATGCACCAGTCGTTTTAGCAAACTCATCGACAAATTTCATCGTTGAGTTTTCCATTTGCTGCATCGCTTGCCCGAAAGTTAATGGCATTCCCTCAAATTCTTTCGCAATTTTACCGCTTGCGGTTTCCATTGCTTTAAAGATGATTTCAGAGGTAATTTTACCCTCAGAGCCTAACGCTTTGACTTCGGCGCGGGATTTCCCCATATACTCTGCAATCGTATCAAGGATAATCGGTGCAGCTTCGGCAATCGTTCTGAATTCGTCACCTTGTAATCGACCAGATCCTAAAGCCTGTGATAACTGGAAAAGTGCGCTTGCTTGTTCTTGCGCACCAACGCCGCCGACCGCCATCGCTTTGTTTAGGGTTTCAGTAAAATTCAGCACGCGTTGCTGGCTATAACCCAAATCTTTTAATGCGCGAGAAGATCTAACATAAAGCGTAGTCGTTGCTTCAAGGCTTCCTCGGGTATTTTGTGAAATTTCAAACAGTTTTCTTTGTGCTGTGGTGAATTCTTGGGTTGATTTACTGACTAGCTTAACTTGTGCGTTTAGCGTGTTCATTTTATCGGCCATCTGCACGATTTGATTAAACCCTTGAACCCCTAAGCCAGCAGCCATCAATGCTCTTAATTTACCCATTGTCCCCATAAAAGACTGGATAGCCTGTTCTGTATATTTTGCGTTGTTGCCAACAGATTTTATATCGTTGTTAGCTTTGTCAGCACCGCTTGAGGTGATTTGGATGCCTAATGTTGCGAAATCTGTCATTTATGCCGCCACTTCTACAAACGTTGTTGCCAAAGTTGAAAAGCCGGTTTCCTTGGTTTCTTCCCACTCTTGGCAAATAAAGCGACCTTGAATATCTCCATAAGGCGTCCACAAGAACGCATGGACTCCACGGTGCTCGCTAAGAAAACGTTCAATCTCGCTAACTCGTTGCTCTACGCCGGTAAATGTCACATCATAAGTTCGCAAGTTATTGTTTATGCCGTTTTGTTGTCGCTGTTCGTAACCATCGCCGAATTTAATCATGTTAACGCTTGGCTTTTTCTTACGTTTCATTTTCCAGTCCGGCTGCCATGTAAACTCTTTCATTTCCATTCCTTAACGAGACTAAATAAAAAAGCCCAAGGCGAACCAAGGGCTATTCGTTTTGAACTTTCAACCAGATAACATCTAACCGCTTAATAACTTCGATTTCCCACCACGCCAACGGTCTTTCACTAAGTCTCATCCATGCGTCAATCTCAGTAAACGACAGTGGATTGACAGTCATCCCAATTTGTCGTGACTGGCATAATTCGTAGAAATATTGAAGTAAATAAGAGATTGTGGGAGATGGTTTGGTCAAATCCAACTCTTTCGGCATAAAGCCGGTTTGTTCCCATATTGTGGTTAGGTGTTCCCTGATGGTGGATTTTGAATCTTTCGGGGTGACATCAAGCCTAAATTCTGCTTGCGCGTAGTCGCACAATTCATCAATTAGGCCTTTAAGAAGTTTCCCAAGTCGTCAGATTCTTTAACAATTTGAGCGCACATCCACGGGCAAGCGGTTAGTACCTTACGGGCGTTTTCGACGGTAAATTCTAATTCTTTACCATCCCATTCTAAATTTTCCCATCCAACAAGGCGCACTAACGCATTTTCGATAGCTTGTTCGCGTAACTCTTCCAAGTCATCGAATTTAGGTTTATTTGTGCGCAAGTTTTCAAAATCTTGCTTTTGCGCTTTTCGCAATAGGGCTGTATGGTGTTTACGTACTGCGCTATTTTCTGAGCCTAACACTTCAAGGAATGTTCCTGTGCCGTCACCTGAAATTGGGTGCAATACTTCGAATTTAAATTTTTCGTTCTCTGACTTCGAAATGCTTAATTTTGAAAAGTCCATGCTTTATTTCCTTTTGATTTTTTTTGAATAAAAAAGGGCCTACTTTGGAAGTAAGCCCTTTATTCATTTGTTGTTTGTAGATTATGCTAGAGTGTCCTGAATAATCATTGTTGTTGATTTTTTCAGAGCATCATCAATAGTACTTTGAGCGTCGTAAACCGCTGGGAACGCATCAAAATTTAATGTCTGAATGAGGTTTTTAGCACCGTCATCAATAGTGACGCTGGTCGCTTTAATGCCTGGCAAAATAAACGTCATATAATCAGCGTCTTTCTCTGTGCCAGCATCCATTCTCAATGCAAGAGAAAGGTTAGCACCATTGCGTACTGCCTCAATCATGCTTTTATCTTGGAAATACATCGTAAACGATCCGCTAACAGCCACCGTCCCAATAAACACATCGTGCGCATACTTGGCACCAAGTACAGGCTCGCTAGATGCATTCAGATCGATATCAACTTTCCAACCGGTGACTAACGCCGCTTTTTGTTTATTCACAAGAAGTTGCCCATTTACACCGGCAAGTTTTGGCGACTGGGTGATTTCAGAAGGAGAGGTAAAGTATTGCGCCGTACTTTCTTCCCCTTTTTGTCCAAGGAATGTTACGGTCATCGTAGCGATGCCATTTGGCTGAACATCAATACTGATTTTTGATACTCGGCAACCGGTATAAACTCGGCTAACGTTAATATCTGAAAACACATCTTCAATCGTGTATGAATCGGTAGTATGCGCAGTTTCAGGGACGATAAGTATCTTCCCTTTTTTCTCTCCTGTGCCGGCGGTCTTTTTGATAATTGGATCTTTTGCCTCAGTCCAATTCCCTCGCAACGCAGACGCTAAAAATTGCGACCATTGTCCCGCTGCAAGCTCGCCTTTTAAGTCACCTTCGACTTTTTCAAAGCCAACAATCGATGGTGAGCGTTGCATATTGGCTCTGATTTCATCACTTGAGAATGAGTCAAAGTTGGTATTTAGCGAGCTTTCAGTTCGGGGGATGATTTTCCCGTCCGTTGCTGTTGCTTTTGTGCCAAATACTGTTTCTTTGGCAATAATGACCTTACGTTTTACGCCTTGTGCGCTTGCCATAGTGTTTCTCCTATAATTCGTAAGCAGTAAAATTGATTGTAACTGGCAACGCCAGTTTATTATCGTTTAAAAAAATACCGCCAATAAGTGGCGGTTTATGGATGATGATTTGAACGTTATCCTTAATAAAGGACTGACCGTAAAAATGCCGTCGAATAACTGTCGCACGCTCCTCAATGGCTTTCGTGCCTAATCCTGCCTCATAAAATAACGTTAATTGTAAAAAACCTAATTCTTCAGCATGTGGCCGATCAGAGATTGCACCTGTATCGCTAGATGAAATAGTTAAGTGGAGCGTTTGATATGGTAGTTTGGGCGTATTTAAAACGCCTTCCCATGCGGTATTAAATTGTCCTAATTGGTTTAAGTGTGTTTGCAATACAGACCGAATAATTTGTTTCATCTAAAATCACCACCTACTTTTCTTTAATAACGCTTCCATTTCTTGCACAGTAATCCTCACCATGCCTTTTGGAGCCTGAATCGAAAAGCCATTGTTTGTTTTACGCCCTCCTGGTTTAGGGTATAAACCATATTCCAGCGTCAAGGCATAAGGCTTATCCGTCGCAATGTAAAGCGTATTACCAAATTTTGCATTGTTAATCACTTCATTAGAACCATTAAATACAGATGGTGCTTCTCCCACCGAGACTGTCCAACTCCGACGCAACTGCCCGCTATCGACAGGCGTTTTAGATTGCACTTTTTTAAATGTATCCAATGCGATTTTCCGTACCAACATATCTGCACGTTGCATCGTTCGTTCTCTAAAAGCCTCAATTTCAGCTACAAATCTACCCATTTACTAACCTTGCCTGAAGCTTGTAATAAATCGTCATACCAGATGGTTTTAATGGCTGACAATTCACAATTTGCCAACGCTCTCCATTAACAAGGAGCACACTTAAAAGCAGCTCTTCTCTCGAAAGAGGAGATGATAGGCTTAACGTAATAGACACATCGCCTTGTTGAACTAAGCTTGCCTCATCTTTTAAAACACCAGAACTTTGGAATTGAGGAAAGTCATAGGTCAATTGGTTAAATATACAAACACCCAATAAGCGACGCTTGCGTCGAGTTGCCTCACCTGTATTAACGTTGTAATCACTGGTAATGTTTTGTTCAATACTACATGGCACCCCAAATTCGGTTAACAAGGTCTTTGCAGTATCAGCCAACTCATCATAAAATCCCATTCTTACCCCCGTTCAAGCAATACTCTACGCATAGCTCCTTTCTCTCGAACAAACTCTCTCAACAACTGCGCCACATAACTAAATCGCTGATTCTCTACACCGTTTGCAGCTGAAGGATAAGAATACGTTACAGAAAGTTCACCAACTTTCACTGCACTTTTAAGTGCGGTTGGATTTTGAGTTAAATTTTCTTCCAAAGCTAATTCGCAGACTGCATTTTTTACTTTTACTGGTACGTCTGTATCACCATTACGTGGGAACGCTCGTAATTGATGTTTATCGGATGGCTTTCCTAAATAGATATAGCCACTATCAATATAATCCGATGCATTGACTAATCGGCGAGCCTTTTCTGTTGCACTTAGTGCCCCCCATATTTCTGCACTCATTCTGAGATTATGATATGCATCAGCTTCTTCTACAGAAACATAAGCGCTCATTTTTTCTCCTTATTTAGAAGAATCTTCAATTTTGTTTTGGTACAATTTCGCACAGTTATTTCCTTTTGCAATTAATGGGCAAGGGAAATAAGAACCCCCGAGTAATTCGTTACTTAGGGGTGCTTTTTTAGCGATATGGCTACTTGGTTTTAACCAACACGCCCGCGGTGTCTTTCAATGAAGTTGCGGTTTTACGCCAGTTGGCTGATGCCCCTAACTTGGTGTCGTCGGGGGATTTACCGCCTGCAGTCATATCCCATTCATAACCGAGAATACCTAAGTTATAAGTCCATTCTGCTTGATAAACTGCTGCGATATTTTCACCGCCTAATTTCGGTTGCATTTCGCTATTGAAATCGTTGTTACCACTTACCACGATCGCCCCTTCTTGCAAGCCTAGAGTGTTATAGGCTGAAGCGGTACTATCAACTAACGCAGGACTATCCGTGACCACAAACAAGCGACCAAATGGATCGCGCATCACACTCACGTTGTCGTAAGTAAACAAACGTTCTGCATTAGTTAAGGCATTGTCGTACAAGGTGTGTAAGGTGGTTGAATGAACAATCCACGCTTTTAATGCACTGGAGCGGTCGCCAAATAATGCTGCCGCTTTGTTGAGCGTGCGGAAATTCGGGGCGTTTTTCTTGTCGTCTAAGACTGCAGTAGTTTGCCCGCCAATCGCAGCAACGGCACCTAGAATTGCCGTGTTCAACATATCCGCTAAGCGCGCTTTTGCTAATTGCTGACCAATTTCAATGGCTGCCAATTCTGGGTTTTGCAATACCCAACGATATTGTTGCGGTTCATACTCAATCGGGTGCGTACCTGCAGCCACTTTTACTGCTACATTGAGTAATTGTTCTAGGCGTTTCGCTTGCACTGTACCACTGCCATAAGCATTACGACGACGCACTAAGCCTTGAATCGCTTTAAAGCTCGCACGAATATCAAAATCACCTTGTGTTGGAGCATTTTGCAATGTAATCACTCCGCCTGAAGCTTGATTGAATTTTTCAATATCCTGATCGACAGTTTCAGTTAACGCTAAATGTGTTTGTTTGTTAAAGACTTGTAAGTCAAAAGCCATAATAAGCTCCTATGTTATGGTGCGATTGCACCGTAAATAAAAAAGGTGCAATCTCTTGCACCCGATTATGAATGTTGTTGCATATACGCAATTTTTTCTGCGTCGGTTTTACATTCGGCTAAGGATTTAGGGGCATTGCTACCGCCCGTTCCCGCGCCAATACCTGAACCTGATGTACCTGATGGTTTTAAAATCGCATCTTTATTTGGATACGCACCGACTAACGCCTCTAATGCTTCCTCAAAATCGGCTTTTTCACCTGGGCGTGAACGGCTGTAAATTTCATTGCCATCGGCGAACTTCGCCACCACTTTACCTTCATCTGAAATACTGAAATGCTTACCAAAGAAGGCTTGCACCACATCAGAAGGTAAATTTAAATGTTCTGCGGCATATTTAGAGCGAGCAAACGAACCACCAATTAGTTCTGCGTGCAATTGCGATTGCAGTTTTTCAGCTTGAGATTTGGATTCTGCCAGTTGTTCATCAAAGGTTTTACGCATTTCTGCTTTCACCTTTTCCACTTCGCCCGCATCAATCAACTTCTTATCATCGAGATTTTTCACCGTTTCCAAGGCTTTGATTGCTGCTTTCGGATCGTCAATCCCCGAAAATGCCAAAAGTTTTGCTTCCGCATGCTCTTTGGCTTCACGGTGTTTTTTCGCCTCACTGTTAAGCTCTGCGATTTTGGCTGTGGCTTTTGTGGCATCAAACGGAATTTCCTTCCCGTCTTCGTGAACATACACAGGCATCCCGTTTTCAACAACCACGTGCCCATTTTCATCAAGTTTTAATTTCATATTGGATTTCCTTCCAGTTAGTTAAGGTTGTGCCTTTTCCAAGGCGTAAAAAAACCGCCTACATTGCTGTAAGCGGTTCAATATAATGTGTTATTAACTACGTCTAATGGCTTCAATCGCTTCTTCCACCGTTAAATTGTAATTATCAGTTACTCTACGGTAGAAATGAATAGCATTGGGATTTTCTCGAAGTGCTTTTATTTTACGAGTCTTTTCTTCTTCGGTCGGTTTGTAATTTTCAAGTTTCTTTTGAAACTCTTTTGCCTCTTTCAAGGAAGTTTTCATATCTTCCATCCATTCTTCAAAAGGCATTTGAAAAACCTCTTTCGCAATCCGTTTTTGCTCCTCTAAAGGTAAATCAAGCACTGACATTTATAATTCCCTCGCTTCAATTACGGTAACATTACCATTCATATAGCGATCTTTTATAAAGAACTTAGTTCTATCTTTAAATAAAACTTCTCGTTCATCAGGATAATCACTAATATCTTCGATTATTTTACCATTCTTACTTTGAATAATAAATCGAACATTACCTTTAAAAGTTGATAAACTATTATCAATGCTTGAACTCATAAAAGCTTTTTCTGTGACTATTTTACCTATCTGATATTTTTCTAATACCTCATCTGGCAAAGTCGTATCGCGATAAGTCATACCGTTATAAGCAGGCACTTTGTCCAACCCTTGATTTACCACAGCAATAAACCGCTTATCGGTCAGTGTAAGATTATCATTACGCATATTGTAATTTAAATCCCAATAAAGCTCACTCGTGTAGGCTTTCATTGCAACAAGCTCGTGATGAGTAATGTTATAAGCGGCTTTAAATGCCTGAATTTTAAGGCTGTTTTTTACTTCTTCTGAAATACGTTGATAAATATCTTCCGCTATCCAAGATTGCGTATAGGATTTTTGTAAATCCCTCAACGTCAACGCCCTGCCAGATTGATCTAACATATCCGAGAAAGTAATTACACCACGTTCCCATAAATCCGCCTTGCCTTTGCCGAGAACTTGCTCTCTTTCTTCGTGGGTTTTGCTGTGTAACCACGATTCATAATTGATTCGCTCATCGACCTGTCCATTCATTGAAGCACGGGTGCTAGTTGGCATTTCGTCCATTCCTTGCACGCCTAATTCCTCCCAGCTTTTGGTGACAAGCTGAAGAATGCTGCGACAACGTGGGTGCAGCGGTGGGCGCTTGTAGGGAATGTTATGCCCGATTGGCTTTTTGTCCAAATCCCATCGTTTGCCATCTCGTACTTGGCAAACTGCGGAAGTCCGCATATCCAACGTAGAAAGGTGCTCTTCACCTGAGAGAATATCTAAATTTGCATCGCGAAGTTCTTCGTGAGCAGTGTCCGCCACTTTTGCCACCGCCGTAATCACTAATGTTTCCGCATTGCGACGGCTAATGTTCATCAATTCTCGCACTTCTGTTGTCAGCTGTCCGTTTTGCTTTCCTTCTGCTACACCAGAGCGGATAATTCCTTCAAACTTAAAGGCTAAATCGGCACGCTGTTTATTCCACCATGCTTCTAACGGTTGCCCTTCAATCACAGCAACGTTTTTAATCGCTTTAATACGTTCTTTTGGCACATCATTAAACAAATCAAAGCCGATTTCATCGTTATAAAGCTGGCTGATTTTGCTGGCTTCAAACGATAAAAAACAGCTTAACTCGTCTTGCGTGTAAGCGGTTGTTTCTTGGTAAGTTTTTGCAATTTCCGTTTGCAGTTCTGTAAGCAGTTTATCTAGTTTCTTTGCGGACAAGCCTTCTACACCGATAGCACTGATGCGGTTAATCAGCGATTTTTGCAATGTATTTAACCGCTTGTACACCTGTTGTCGCAAGTGAGCATCATAGCGAAAATGCAAGATTTTGCGGTCGGTTAAGGCGTGGGCAATGCGTTGTCTAAGCGTTGGTTTCTGATGTTTCTTCGTTTCCAAAACTCATTCCCTCAGATTGCAGGCGTTCTTGCTCTGTGTTCCATTCTAAGCCGTCGGCTAATAAACCACGACGTTTGGCTTCGTCAAAGGTGGATTGATTCGAAATCACGCCAGCATTACGCAACTGAATCACACTTGCCATAGAAGCGGACGGGTCGAGATCGTTTTCAATGTTACCCGAAATCTGCACGTTACCCACCAGCTCTTTGGCAATGCCAAGCCAATGCCCTGTATATTCCAAGGCTAAATCAATAGCATCTTCAAAGCGGTTTGCTAGTAAACGTAGCTGGGAAATTTCTTTGCCTGCTTCATCACGGGCTTGGCTGTCAGTCATTGCTAAGGCGGTTTTGGTAAGCAACTTCGCCCCTGCGGTTTTCATTTGTTCTTCTAAATCTTTCAGGCTTTCAACACCTGAAGCAATCGCTTGCCCTGAATGTTCGACAAATTGCATTGAGCTATCAACAGGTAAATGAATCGCGCTACCACCAATAGCAAGCTGTTTCACTTCATCATTAGAATAAATCGCTAACAATGGCACGCGGGCGATGTTAGTAATGTTGTCCTGATCTGATTGAGATTGCCAGTGTTTTACATTCAAATACGCCAACTCCATTAAAGGCGGCTCAATGGCATTGGTGAGTTCGTTACGCTTTGTGATAAATGGCACGACAGGTACAAAATCAAGAGGTCGATTTTGGGCAGTGAGGAGCAATTCCGATTCAAGACGAAACTCGCCTTCCGCTTCGCTAAATTTCCGCACTTTACCGATTTCGTACACATAAACGTGTTTCACAGTTTTCACGCCAAATTCGCCATCCTCAACCTGTTCATTTACAACATAGCGGAATTGAGTAATCGCTTGTTTACCATTTACTCGTGCGGTTTTAATGCCCAGTACTTGATGCGGTTTAATATGTATCCAATAAGGACGGGCATTTAAGGCTTTCTCTTCTGCGCGACTTTTCACGACTTCTACGCGGGTAAAATCAATCAGAGCGAACGAGCAACCATACGCCAAGGCGGAATAAAACCAACGGGAGGCGAACACATCAAGGTTATTGCCTGCTAAATCCACATCATCAAAAAGGGCTTGCACCGTTTCTGTTACATTAGCGACATCAATGGGATTAAAGAACACACGCCCTGTCATCTGGGAAAGCGTTTCCGACAAAGCGGGGTAAAGGGTCGAACGCTCAAGGCGTTTGCGGTAACTATCGGGCTCTTCCATTTCCATTTGGAAAAGGTAGGTTTGTGCGGCTTTTCGCATTGTTGCAGTGCCACCAAGTAAATCATCAATGATTTTGGATTTCTTATTTAATTCCACCATTTCAGCGGTGGGAAGATGAACTGACATAGTGAATCCTTAATAGAGTTTGAGGGCGGTTTGCTTGAGCACATCGCGTCTAATTGGGGCAAAGCACATCACGAGTGCATCCGCTTTATTCGGCGAGGGAATGCCACGCTTACGCATATCTTTCTTACTTTCTACCCGTACTTTGCCGTTATTATCGTAACCCACACGAGGGCGAGAGAGTTCTGCTTTTAAATAGTCTAAATCAGGTATATCGCTACTGAGTGAAATCATTTCATCAACGGGATAAACATCACCATATTTGATCGCACGATAGGTCTTATAAAAACGGTCTCGTAATTGCCACCACGCTTGAGCTTTAATATTGGCGAACATATCGCCGTTTTTCTTGCCTTGTGTGTAAAAGGAATCAGGATTAAACACTGCAGCACCTGCATTAAAGCCGATACAGTTGATCTGATTCGTCTCAATTTCTCGGTATTTTGCTTTTACACCTGCCCCCACACCGATAGAGTCGAAAACGATCTCATCTGCTTGCCATTCCACTGCTTTTGAATGGGTGCGTAATGCTGATTTAATCACATCTTCGCCCCGCCACTCCTCTAAACCAAGTACTACAGAACCGTGTGCAAAACAGATAGCATTCGCATCAGCCCCATCATCGGCAACGTCAAAGCCCACAATTTTTCGACCGCTTGCGGTAAAGTTCAATCGTTTGTGAGCATCAACAGCACATTCAATCCAAACAGGCTTAATAATCGCCAAATCAGAATCAGCGACAGGTTCGCCCTCATAAACGTGACGATAAAGCTCATAATCACGCTCACGCATTTGCTCCAAATCTTCTAACAGCTCTTTAGGGAAATAGGGGTTATCTTGCCAATTCACTAAGACCGATCTACACCGTTCAGGCGGATGAATCACAAAGCGTTGATAAGTATCGTCCAGAATGTTTTTCGGATTGAAACTCACAATAATCTGCGAGCCATCTTCACGAATGGTCGGAATCAACACATCCCAACTTTCTTTTGAAACATTCTCGCCTTCTTCCACCCAAACCACATCAATACCCGTCATTGACTTGATTGAAGTGATGTTGGTTTTCAGACCAGCAAACGTAAAACGAGAACCGTTTTGCCCGATAATTTGCGTTTTCTGTACATCAAAAAAGGCTTGTAAGCCAAGCATTTCAATCTGATCTGCCAACATCTGAATCACAGAATCAGAAATCGATTTCTGAATTTCACGACAACACAACACCCGAATCGGTTGAGTATAAGCACGTAGCACTAACGCACGGGCAATACTGAAACTTTTCCCAGAACCACGTCCGCCATAGAAAATAATAAAACGCCAAATAGATTCAAATAGCGGTCGGAATTTCGTAGGAAATTTAAGGTTCTTCTGGTTCATCGCTAAAACTAATGTTGATGACTGCAGGTAACGCATTACCGCCTGAGGTAACATCGACTCTATCTTTAAACATACCAAGATGTTTGCCTAGTAGCTCAAGTGCTTTGTTTGCACCTGTCGGTTCAAAAACGAAACATTCGGTATTAACGCTTTGTGCCGTTCCTTCTTGAGCGTTTTTTACTACAGTGGTAATGGTAAGCGGCTTTCTTCCCATACAAATATCACGATACTCTTGCAAATCTGCAATGATGTTATCTACGGTAAGATTATGGCGTTGTCTGTGCTCTTGTTGCAGTTCTTCAATACGGACCGTGATCGGACCGTTCTTTAATAATTCTTTTGCTTTTGTATTGATGGTGCTCGTTTGCATTTTTGAGCAATCATATGCTTGCCGATACGCTTCACTCGCATTCCCCAGCTCAATATAAAGCTGACAAAATTTTTCTTGTTTAGGCGTTAATCCACGACCAGACGTGGATTTTCCTTTCACGTCTGACATAGGAAATCCTTACTTAATCGGCAGTTCAATCTGCATCTTATCTTCAAAAAGTTTTAAAGTTGCTTCTAGCACAGGCTTATCGCCCTTCCATTCTCTTAATCCTTTACCACATAAACTCGCAAATGTTTTTTTCGCTTTATGCTCAATGCACAATTCGTTATATTTATGCATCAAGCTATAACCTTCTTGCTGTAATTTCTCACGCATAAAATCAAAGGCTTTAATAAACTCTACTTTGAATTTCATTGCTTTTTTGGTTCTATATCCCATTACCAAAAGCAAAAATCCATTTTTAGTCATCTGATACATGGGTTGTTTTCTGCCCCATTCATCGATATATGAGGTCTCCTCAAAATTGAGGAGAGCAAACTCACCGCAATCTTGTTCAATAACTAATGCTTTGATATCACGGATGATGTTATCGTGACGTTTACCAAACACCGTGGCAATATGCCGAGAATTTGTCACAATACGTTGCTTGTCATTTACCTTTAAGAATTGTTCAAAGTTTTCAATTTTTTGTAGATTCATTTTGGACTCCCATTAAATTTTAGATAATAAAAAACCCGACCATTTCTGATCGGGTTATTTAGTCCTAACAAAACTACCGAGAAGGCTTGGTTTCTACCAATTTAAAGATGTTAGACATTAGTCGTGATTATTTACTGCCTTTTGCTTGATTAATCCACTTATTGAGATTATCTACTTGGCTTGCGCACTTATCTCGCTCTGCGGTTACCTTAACAAGCTGTATGACTACATCACCGTATGTCTCACCGGTAAATGCTGTTTTAACACAAGGTGCAGTATAGGCTTGAGGCGGGTAAATATATTCTGCCTTGGTTGTGACCTTATTTGTACAAGCGGTCAAGAGCAGACTGAGGCAAACGAGTGTGAGCACAAGGTTGTGTCTTAATGATTGTTTTAACTGATTCAGCATTTTCTGTTGCTATCCTTTCTATTTCATCATTACGTTGCTGTTGCTCAATGACTGCATCACGCTCTTGTTGCAGTGCAATGGTCAATGCCTTGTTCGCATCTTCTTGCTGCTGGATGGTTTGGGCTTGTTGTTTTGTGGTTATGTTCAACTCATCTATAACACTTGATTGGTAACGCAATGCGCCAAACAAAACCACTACAACAACCCCTAACGCTATGTAAATGTACTTAGTCATTATCAGTTACCATTAATGCTCGATATAGCTTGCAACGCTCATCAATGCCATTTAGCCCACCATTAATTCTTCGAGTCACTTTCTCTACCGAATTAAGATCAGCTAATTCACAGAGTTTCCAATACCAAACAGCAGCTTTAACTGATAAGTCTAAATTACTTGCTATATCTTCTGGCTCAATATCTCTACCTAACCATTTTCTAAACGCGGCATAATTATCCTTACCTGTGATCTGAATCAGTCCACGACCACGATATTTCCAACCATCTCCGCTTTTCTCATCTCCATTACCTAAACGATTAGCATAAACACGATTGGCTATGAGCTCAGGTTTACGCTCATATCTCTTGGCTGTAAGTGGATCGGGGAAATATTTACGGAAAGTTTGAGAAAGCCCAGACCAAGAATAATTTAAGTTTTCTTTAAATCTTGTAAATCCTCCACTTTCATGCCCGCATTGAGCTAAGAACATAGCTTGTTGCATCTTAGTCACACAACCTGCTTTTTCTATTTGTTCTGAAATGGCTTGATAAACGCCCTTAACTGCATGAGGGAAAATTTTATTGAACGTCACTTCGGAAATCATCATTGTCATCTTTTTCAATTCTCCGATTAATGAATTTAAACAAGAACTCTCTAATTTTTTCAGTACCAACAAAACCAATCATCGTGCCAAGAAATGAAGAATATTCACTATGCCCAAAAATATGAGTGCAGATAGGCACTGCTACGCCAGCAATAGATGCACACATAGCTGCATCAATGAACACATATCGGAAACTTGGTTTTTTACGCATAAATCCAAGTCTTAAAATAGAAATAAATAATGCCCAAAGGGCGCTTTGAATAGAGCTAGAACTCAAATTAATTTGTAACCAAGACCATATTAACGCCCATACATCAGGCTCTTTAATTGGCATATTTCCCCCTAATTATTTTAGGCAATAAAAAAGCCCACCTGTTACAGTGGGCGTTAAGTTCTGTTAAGATCTAGGTTACCACACCAAACTTAACAGAGGTTTAATTAAAATGAATGAAGCAAGAATATCTCGTCAGCAAATTCTAAATAACATTCCTGAACAATATCGACATTATTTCAACATCGTTATTTTAGACATCGCCCAAGACATATATCCGCTTTTCAAAAACTTTACTGACGCCGTTAATATCTTATGCAAGCACGCACAAATTAACAAAAAGGTTGATATATTCTTCACATCATCAAAGAGTAACGGTATCGTTTCCTCAGATTGCTTAACTCTCCAATATCAAATTCACCCAGAAGCAGTCCACGTTTACTATAACGGCTGCATATTTTACGATCTCGCCAAAGCCAATTTATACCCTCGTGAAATACAAATTGCGGCTTTCCTAGAAGAATTAGCACATACTTATATGAATATCAGCGATGAGATCTTAGTTAAAAAGGTGGTGGCGTGGATGTATGAAGGCATTCATTACAATGAAAATACTGAACAGTATGAACCTATTTATTCCAAGGATAAGTAATCGCGTCTAATGGGATTTTCAAACCATTTACTGACAGTCTCTCAGCTTGAGTAACACCAGAGCAAATAGAATTGTTAGCTAAAAATGCATATTTGTTTTTCAAACATTCATAAAGTGCCTTGAGCAAATACTCTGGCACTTCCTCACCATCAATCTTAATCGTATCGCCTAGTGTAATGTTCATATTCCACCAATAAAAAAGCCCCGACCGTTTCCGATCAGGGCTGTAAAAATCAATTTAGGTGTTCACTACTTACATTGCGACCACCGTACATCTAAATGATAGGACAAGATGACAAGGTTTGTCAATAAGTAATTTTGATACTTCTTGCATTTTGTCGTCCAGTTCGCAAAATAACGAACCCAGTTATAAGAAGTTCGTGAATTATTGCCTTCGCTAATTTTAGCTCTTTTTCAACATTCCGTATCATCGTTTTAAGGCTTGGAGTGCGGATATCTGGTTTGCCTGCGCACGGCTGCATTTTTATCTCTCCGCAGTTTTCACGGAGTTTAACCGCTATATGATTAATAGTGCTTTTATTAACATAATAGGAAAATACGATATAGTGTAAAGTGCGGTCGTTTTTAAGGAAAAATCTCTCAATAACTTCGCTAATCATCATTCCTGTTGAGTCATCGCAAATTGGTTCATTTGGCTCTGCAGGAATGACTGATTGCATTAGTTTTGCAATAATATTTAATTGCGGTTTATCAAGCCTACCGCTGCGCACCCAAGCACCCCATTGATACATATACCGGTCAACAAATTCTTCTTGTTCAATCGTTAGTTCTGATAACTCGCTAAATTTACGCATTTATTCCTCTAACTCTTTAATTTTTGCCTTGTAATACTTAATAATCGCCTTGCAATCTTCAATGGTGTATTTCTTAGGTTCGTGATCTTGCCGTTCTAACCACACTACCTTATCTACACCGATTTTATTGATAAGATTGATTCGATATTCAATGATATTTCCGCTCTTATGGTCATTACATGGTGCGCATTGTTTATGTACGTTGAGCTCACAAAATCTTAATTCAGGGCACGCTCCTACACTCCGATAATGCCCTGCATGGTATTGCCCTTGATGATACCGACCGCAACTGATACAAGGCTCATTTTTATCACGTAAACGAATGAATTTATTAAATACCGATTGCGCCTCTTTCAGCCATTCTGAACGACTTTTTAATTTGGCTTTACGTTCGTTCAGCTTTTTCTTTTCTGCCTTTTCTCGCTCTTTTTGTGCGTTTTGACGAGTTAAATTAAGTGCGCATTTAGGTGAGCAGACTTTTTGGAGGGAGTTTTGTGGGATAAACTCCATGCCACATGACTTGCATTTTTTGGGTTTGAGGGCTCTAGGTTTTGTCATCTTCCGTAAAATCCCCATCTGTCGTTAAATTTAACCCCGTTAGCCACGCCGTAAGCCGTGACATATTCGATTAGGCTTGCCATTCGTGACACGCTCATTTTTGCTGAGCTCTCACGGATATTCACAAATTCACCCTCAAGACCTGGCACAACATCTGCTTTTTGATTTGTGGCGATTGCGTGACCAGAAATAAACAACACTTTCCACTGCTCCATTGTGAGCTTACGCCCCATAAATTCAGCCTGATTTGCAACATCTTGGCACATGGCGTGAAACTTGGCATTTTGCTCAAGGTTGCGTGTCATTGGTTGGATTTTTACCACCAACGGCTTTTTATCGTCTGCTGGCAGCTCCTTGATTAAATCCAAGCAATTATTTTTAATGCGTTGATTACGTAAAAAGAAAGGTTTGTATTGGCTCATAACATCATTCACCCCAGCCAAATAAAAAGCGATTTGATTTTTTCTCTTCCTGAATCAATACACAGACTTCATCGCAGAATTTTTCAAATTCTTCACGTGGCCAGCGCTCCAAATCAAATACCAAACGGCTAAACTGAATTTGAGTTCTCACTTGCTCTTTTAATTGAGCTTGCGACATCAACTCTAATTTCATAGGATCTACTTTTTCTTTTGGCGGCTCAGGTGGCGATACGGTGTCCCATTTATCAGGATTAATTACCCATTCGTCCGAATTGATAATTTGTTTTGTGTTGCAGTCATATAATTCACGATATGTTGTGTTACCCGCTTTGGTTTTATCAATCACCAGAAAAAGCACTGAAATAGGCGTATCTTCAAAGGCGTTTTGAATGAGGTTTAATTCCACAAGCTGATTGCCGATTAACTCACGCAGTTTCTTTTCTGTGTTCCGGTAGGCAATACCGGGGAACATAATAAAAAATCCGTAACGCTTGCTGTGGTTTAACCCTTTGAGCATAAAAATATCGTCAACCACACCTGATTTTTTCCAGGGGAATTCAGATCGAATCGCATATTGTTCAGCTTCGCTCAAGTCTTTAAATTTCATCGAGAATGGTGGGTTCATTACTGCGCAATCCGATAACTCCCCACCGTGATAGAGAAAAAAACTTTGATTAATCACACTGGCGTGCGAGTAGTTATGTTGCAATGCCTGACAAGATTCTGTTTGAATTTCCACAGCAGTAAATTCTAATGGCTGAATAAATTGCTCAAGCTGTCCACTTCCGGCAGCACCGTCAAAAACGGTTACATTCTCGCCACAATAATGCTTTACTTTGTCGGCTAAATAACGGCGAAGTGCCTCGCCTGTAATGTACTCTGCAAATTGATTGGCTTTCTTTCGATTGTTATGTTCTTCAAAACTCATTCGCTATACTCCATATCTAAATCCTCAAGAGGTGCGCCGCATTTAGGGCATTTGTAATTACTGGTCATAATTACCCCTAATGTAAAAACTGGAGGCTAAAATAATTCGCTTGTTTGCCATCAAATGGACAATCCGCCAAATGACTTACCGCAAATTTCTTCCCGAAAATTGATTTTGTAATCTTGCTACTTTTCTTTAAATCCGCCTTACCATCAATCGAGATTGACACTGTCAAATGTGACCCCAGCCAACTGCAAACAAAACTTTCATACTGCTTACCATTTCGGTAGGCATAGACTATAACCCCTTCTGATTTTGGATGAATGACCACGCCCGCTTTCTGTAATAATTGCTTAACTAGCTCAATGTTTCTGTTATTGCTCATAACCACCTACCTTCTTCACAAAATCCAAACTTACCGACCGTTGTATAAAATCATCCATTGCCGGATCAAACACTACGACCATTTGTCCTTTGCTATTTCCCTTGATTTCCTTTCCCGTTACTGGATGAATAAACGCGATTCGACCGCCTGTAATATCGATTACCTCATTTGCGACGTTGTGAATATGGTTTTGATACCACTGTGTAGATTTGTCGTTATTGAGTAACATCACGATTAAATGTCCGGCATCTCTTAATTCTTTTGCCCGAACTAAAAACGGCGTTACATCAGAGTACGGCGGATTTACATAGATATGCGTTGGATATCCGTTACATTCCGCCAATTCGTTTATCTTTCCGATCACATCATCACCAAGAAAATCTAAAGCGATATTGTCAGGGTCTCCCCATGCTGGACCGATTCCGATCCATTTGGGGAATAATTTATTTTTACTATCTGCCGCTCCGTCAACATCAAACCAACCAAACCGAATCTCTAAATAATTTCTGCAATACTTCGGCGTTTGCCATGCGTTGCGGTCAAATTGTTGCTCTGTCATGCTTAAAATCCCTTATTCCCTTTTGAAAATCTTGCTGTTTCTTGTTTTGTTTCTTTTTTGCCGATTTGCGATCGTCTTTCTGCGTCTAATTGATCGCATTCAAACATTGCACCAAATTTCTGATCGCAGTAGGCTTTACCGGTTCCACCATGGCGATTTAATCGCACGATAATTTCCGTTAAACTTGGATCAGCGTTTTCGTTGTAAACGGATTCTTTATACAACCCCAACCAGTAATCACACTCTTGTTCAATTTGTCCTGTATCTCGGCTATCGCTTGGCATTGGGCGTTTATCTGATCGACTTTCGAGGCCACGATTTAACTGTGTCAGTAGCAACACTACGCAATCCATTTCACGAGCAAGATTTTTCAGTTCTTTGGTTACCTGCCCGTAAGCCAAATCATTCCGTTCGGCTTTTTCGGCTTTCATCAGCGTTAAGTAGTCAATGCCAATAAACCCGATATCTCCTCGCTCACGTTTAATTCGGCGGCATTCGCTGCGTATGTGTGCCATAGAGACATTCGGAGTGTCATCAACATACAACAAGTCATCATTTACCAACTCTCCAACAGATTGCGTTACACGCGTCATTACAGTGTCTTTGTGTAAGTGGTATTTGAGATAAAACTCATCGTCATTTAACCCTGTGTCGTAAAGTGCATTTGCGTTGATGTTTGCGCGCTTAACCAACATACGCTCAAAAATCTGATCGGCTGACATTTCCAAACTGAACAGCAACACAGGCTTTTTCTCGTTGAGCAAACAGTTCTCCGCCATGAGTGAATAAAACGCCGTTTTACCGCACTTCGGACGCGCGCCTACCGCAACAAGGGATTGCTTAACCAAACCTTTCAGTCCGATCACTTCATCAAGCGCTTTAATGCCGGTTAAAATTCCACGCACGCTTTCAGGCTGCTCAAGACGTAATTGGTATTTATCTAACCAATCTAAACCAACATCACGCCCAGCGCGTAAGCCTTTAGATTTACCGGTGCGGCTGTAGTCGGAGATTTCCGACATCAAGCGACTGATTGATTCAATTCGGTCGGCAGCACTCATATCGCTTTTGCCTAAAATCAAAGCCTCGCAGTCTTGTAGCTTGCCAAGCGTAAATCGTTTGATGGCATCTTCCCGCACGATTTCGGCATAAGCTCTGATGTTTGCAACGCTTGGAGTGTTGTTGGATAACTCCGCCAAGTAAGCGAATCCACCAACTTGTTCGGTCACGCCTTTTGTATTTAATTTAGCCTCAACGGTCATTAGATCGATTGGTTGATTGGTTTTTGCCAAGGCTTGAATTTCGGTGTAAATGAGCTGATGTTCAAATCGGTAAAAACTTTCAGGCTTTAAAAAATCCAATACTGCCAATACGTCTTTCGTGAGACTGCCAAACATCAAGGCTCCGAGTACGCTTTGCTCTGCGCTCAAGTTATATGGGACTATTTTTAAATTTTGGTTAGTCATCACAACGCCCCCTCGCGAACTCGCAACACAACGTCAGGGCGAATAGCAAAATCAAAATTTGCTCGCCAACCTCGATCGTTTTCGCCAAAGTGGTGAGGAGTGGCGGAATTGAAAAACGCTCTGAAATAATTTTCGGCGCAAGACACCGTCGGTTCTTTGATCTCACCAAGGAATTTTTTAATCGTACTCTTCCGCCCGTCGTTGACCTTTTCAACAAACGGCAAGCGCGAGCCTGAATTTTCATTCGCTTGATTCCATGCGTCAGCGATCGCCTGATAATCAATTTTTTCAACAAGGCGTTTTGCCTTGGATTTGCCGGCAGGCAAATTCTCCCCTTGGGGGGTAAGGGGGGTATTTGTATGTAATCTAGTGTTGTAATCTCTTGTATTAACGAATGCGACTTTGTTACCCTCCCGAATGTCACTTTCGGGCATTCGGGAATGTTCGTTTGTATCATTCGCTAATGTGGCTAATAATTCGTCTAATTTGTCACAGTCAATTTTGTAATACATACGATGTTCTAGGCGTTTATGAGTTTCGATTAGCACGCCTTTTTCACGCAGTAATTTGCGAGCAGTTTCTTGCTCTTTTCTCGATAATCCAGTTTCAATTTCTAACTCTTCTTGGGTTTTATAAACACCAAGAACAGGATCGGCTTTATCTTGCCAATAGAAAATTTGCTCAAAGAAGATTTCAGCAATAACACCACCAAATAAACGAGCAAGATTAGGACGATAAGCAATCGCTCTTCCTGTATTTTTAAGCATTGTTGATGGGTTCATATCTCTAATTCCTCAATCGCTTGTTCTGTTATACTGTCGTATATTTCTTTACTTACGCCCTGCTCTATTAATTGTTGTTTTATGCCTTCATAAGCTATGAATTTTTCTCTATCACTTAATTTGGCTACAAATTCGGGGTCGAATAGTCTTTCCATATCAAGCCTCGAATCGGTATTCTTTAACTCTCTTACCACTTGGAAGAACAACCCATCTATCAACAACCTTGTTCTTGTATTCCTCGTTCATATTTTTTATGTCGTAAATTCTTGCTCCTAGACGAGTGCAACTAAATCGGGTATAAGCATCAAGCTGAGTCAATCGCTCCCCATTCAACAAAGCCTTGAGAATCTTGCCGTTTTGCGTTTGACTTGTTTTTTCGTTTGGATTAATATTTTCCATGCAGATAACCTCTGTGAATAACAATTAAAGAGAGTTAGTTAAAGCCACGAAATCTCCTCGTGGCTTTCTTTATTGCGGCTTATACAAAGAAATAGCCAACTCAACAGAATGCTGAGTTGCCGATAAATGCTTACTCAATGCTTGACGGATTTTGTCTTCTTCTTTCGAGGTGATTTCACCGTCTTCTAACGCTGTTTCTAATGCAGCAAATAACAAGCCTCGAGCCGAAAGCTCGTGCAGTTGTAAATTGGCAAGCTCAACCTTGTCTAATTCATTCTCTGCCACATCAGGTACAAAACGACCACCAGCGGTACGGCAAAGCTCATCGATAAAATCAGTGCATCTATACTCAAGCTGAAGTGCGATCAATTCTTCGTTTTTGAATCGTTGGCCTTTTATTTGATAAAGGCGATTCTTTAATTCACTTTCGGTAAAACCTAGGAATCCTGCTACCGCACTTCTCCCCCCAGGAATCCGATCAATCATTTCGATAATAACTTTCTTCATTTCCATAATTTTTGCCTTATTTTTATGGTTTTCTTTTCAGTTTGTGTTGGTAAATTACAGTCATGCGATAATCGCAGAGCCTGACTTAATAGGTTTGCTAAAGTGTCGAATTTCTTCCGCAGAGACAGAACCGCCCAAGGCTTGAGATAGAATCTCGGAATATCTGGTTTCACCTGTATATTCAGTTCTTGGTAGAGAATTTGATGTGCGCCATTTGTAAACAGCTCGAACAGAAAGCCCACATAAATCTGCCACTTTAGCTGCACCCAAAGAGTCAATAATATGTTTTAAATTTCCCATATATAATCTCTTTAAATGAACTTTAAGTACATCTTAAAACAGAACTGAAAGTACTTCAAGTTTTATTTATAATTGAACCGTTAGTTCAAAGGTGAAAAAATGATTACTGAAGAAAAAATTAAACAGGACTTTGCTGCACGGCTAGACATTGCGTGCAAAAGAAAGAACTTGCCAGAAAAAGGCAGAGGAAAAGTCATTGCAGATATACTGAAAATCACGCCAAAAGCCGTGAGTAAATGGTTCAATGCGGAGACATTGCCAACTCAAGCAAATATTTATGTATTAGCTGATTTTTTGGGTGTAACAAAAGAATGGCTAACTTATGGCGATAAGAATGCCTCTATTGAGAAAATCGAAAAGCAAATATCCTACCCTTTGCTAAGCCCAATCCAAGCAGGGCTATGGACAGATATTAGATCCCTTGATGGGTTTGACGGTTACGAGATAATCCCAAGCACAGTCATAGCCTCTGAAAATTCCTTTTATCTCCGAATTGAAGGGAAATCAATGCTCCCCCGATTCAATGAGGGCGATCTGGTTTTAATCGACCCTGATATTGCGCCAACTCCGGGAAAATTTGTGGCCGCAATCAATGGCAATAACGAGGCGACATTTAAACAATACAAAGAGCTTGGCACACGCAATGAATATGGGATAGCTCATTTTGAACTTGTGCCACTTAATCCCATGTTTCCGACGTTAAGCTCACTAAATCAAGAAATCCGTATTATTGGTGTTGCCGTGGAGAAAAGAGAAATATTGTGAATTATTCCTACTTGAGTGTTTACAATATTAATATTCGTGATAACATTCCGTAACTAAAACTTAGTGGCAAGTAATGAGCAAAGCAGAAAAACTTTTAGAAAAGCTAAGAAAGGAACCACCGCCAAAAGACTTCACATGGAATGATCTAAGGTCTCTACTAAATAGCTTGGGGTTTATTGAAAAACAAGGGAATGGCTCTCGGGTAAAATTTTTTCACCCAGACCTCTATTATCCGATAAGCTTACATAAACCTCACCCAGGAAATGAATTAAAATTATACGTTATTGAGCAACTGAAAAGCGCTCTTGATGAGCTTAATATTGATTAGATAAGAGTTGATTATGTCAAAAGTACTTGAGTACAAAAACTTTATTGGTAGTGTAGAATTTTCGTTAGAAGATAATTTATTATTTGGGAAGATTCTTCATGTCAATGGATTGGTTACCTATGAAGGTGCAACATTAGACGAGCTAAGAGAGGAATTTAAATTAGCTGTCGATGACTATATTGAATATTGCCAAGAAAATGGTATCGATGCGCATAAATCTTACGATGGCAAATTTAATGTAAGAATACCATCTGAATTACATAAAAAAGCCGCAATACAATCTATCAAGCAAGGTATGAGTCTTAATGCTTTTGTATCTCAAGCAATCCAAAATGAGATATTATCTAAAGAGAGAGAAATATCGATTGTTTACGAATTTATGCAGAAGAGAGTCGAAACAACAATACAACAAAATAATAAAAGTATTGATATTGATATATCTAAAAAATATCAGACTATTGATTTTCAATATCAATCAACTTCTAGAACAAATTAATGGTGATGACTATGACAATAAAAGATTCATTAGATTATAGAAATTTCTTTATCAGAAAATTATCCGTTGATTTAACAGCTGGAGAGATTAAAGAGTATAGAGTGAAAGATACGAATGTGTCACTAGGCTTCGGCATAGCTCCCCCTGTAATTGTTTTAGAAAAAGATAGCCCCATAGCAGTATTCCCTTTTAGAATAGAACTTGAAACAGATGAAATAAAACTAAATACTGAGTTCGTTATGGGGTTTGAAATAATCAATAAAGATATTACTGATGAAAATAAGTTACAAAAATTAGTTAATAAAGAAATCAATGACTTCATCAAATTTGTGAATAGAGCTGCAAATCAAATTGTTGATAATGCATTAGAACATTCGAATATCAGAATGGGAGATCAACTAGTTATAGACCCATTCCAATATAAGTTACAATAACCTGAAACCGCCTCACT
The DNA here is from genome assembly GCF_054332375.1 of Haemophilus sp. SZY H53. Lineage (NCBI taxonomy): Bacteria > Pseudomonadati > Pseudomonadota > Gammaproteobacteria > Pasteurellales > Pasteurellaceae > Haemophilus > Haemophilus sp. SZY H53. Next base: position 6,146 of record NZ_JBTGNV010000013.1, on the reverse strand, counting down.
GGCGGTTTTTTATTAACATTTAAACTCCGCAATCAACTCCTCTAGCACAATCCTCTCCTGCTCATTAGCACGCACAATCCTCAATTCATCATCTACGCGCGACACTATCTCATTAATCCCTAGGCTATTGATGCCTTCGCAATTCAGCGAGATTAGCCATTTTTTAAACTCTTTTTTCATAATTCGCCCTCCTTATCGGCAGGGACATAATAAACAAACTTCAATTTAAACCAACTATTGCTACCAAAATTTGCGATCAGCATCGCAAAAATCACAAAAATACACTTCCAAACGCAAGCTTTACTTTGTTGTAGCTTAAAAAACAAGCAATTAAACACATTTCTTTAAAATTTATTTCCTTGAAAATCAATTAAATATGAACAATAAGTACATTTTATTAAAATGATGTACTTTTTGTTCTTGACTATTATGAACTAGAGGTACATAATAAACCCATCAAAACGAGATACACATAAAACAAGGAGCCAAAATGATAACTCTTCAGGATTTTAAAAAACAGCTTAACTCAGTCGCACCGATTGAGTGCGGTTTAAAAGTTGGCGACCGAGTTATTTATAAAAACGACTTTGGAATCAAATTTGGGCCATTCGAAGTTATCGGATTTGAAAAGAAAGAAGATATTTCAGGCGGAAGATTTGTTTACTTAAACAGCGATAGTTACTGGTTCCCAGTAAAAGCGGAACAACTAACAAAACAATAAGAATCTTTACTAAGCCCTTGTGGTGAGGGCTTGAATAAAGGTTTTACAACCAAGCCGAAAGGCAATGCTCTTTAACAATTAAATCCAAAACACATTGATCGCCTAATGGTGAGCAGTTAGTCAAAGCTCGGACGGCAGATAGACCCGACACTGCAACAAAACGGAAGAAAGCCCGAATCGGTTAGTGTGTTTAGCTTAAATATGCCGCGGGCAATGAATCCGCAATATTAGGCGAATTTTAAAGACGAGCAAACGCGGCTTAGGCGTGACATATCGGAGAGACGGTAAACTGCCGCGGTAGCTTAATAGGTAAAAGCGACCGGCTCATAACCGGAGGATAGTTGAGTTCGAATCTCTCCCGCAGCACCAATTCAAAGCGCATTCTACACAGACCGATCTAATGAGTGCGCACGGTGAAGGGAATGTTCTTGAGTGTGCTTTGAAATGGCAAACATAAAACAAACGAGGTTAAAAATGGAATATGTGACGATTTCCAAATCCGAATATGATTACTTGGTTACTCAAGCCAAGAGGATCAAATTCATTAATCATTACAGACCAACCATGGCAAAAGAAGCTGATACAGGAGAATACTCAATCTCTGTAGATACTATGGGTATCATTGATACCTTGCGATACAGCAGGGATATTGAGTGCATTGATCACGCAATTAAGGACGTGAGAGAAATGCAAAAAGCATTTTGGGTTTACGAAGAAACTGAAATTTACGCGGGCAGAACCATTGAGGAAATTCTTCATGCGTTTTATTCAGAAAAAGAGCGCGAGGAAATTTTAAGAGATAACCTTTATGGACAGGTTGATTTAAACCAAAAATACCCAGTAAAGGAAGACTCAAGCTCTATTGCAATAGAAAAAACCATTAAAGAATTGTTAGAAGAAATAGTCACTTTCCCGGATTTGATTTTAACATCTTACAATTAGCCGAGCATGATGGCTTAAAACTTATGCAACCTATAAAATTGGTTCCTTAGGTTTGCCCTCCGTAAAACGAGGGCTTTTTTAAAGAATGAACATTTGACACCGCCCCCACTTCGGATTAAGATAACTGCACTTCCAAGCCGTCAAAAACGGCTTTTTTTGTACCTAAAATTCACAGGAGAACAAAATGGCATCACTCACATACCAAGACTTATGTAAACAACAGCAACAATACAATGACATTCTAATTGGACGCAGAGCAACATTAAGAGAGCAAATCAGACAGCTTAGAGTAGCGCTGGCAATGGATTTGGGACTACTCGAGAGAACCTACAAAAAACAACTTAATGACCCTGCCCCGACAGAACTTTATGTGAAAATAACTGACAGCAATGGCGCGCCAAGTGACGCGCACCAACTTAAAGCCGAATATGACTGTTTACACAACCCGAATATCACGTTTGGGCTAACGCTAGCGCTGGAAGATGGCCCAACAACCTACCCTAAAAAACCGGTTCGCCTTGTTATCACGGCTTACTATATTTCAGAAAATTGCGTAAGATTTGTTTTTCCTAACATTGACGGAACGCCTTCTTTTGGCGTGAATATTGATGACGATGAGCAAAGTAAGTTTGCTCAAGTTGTTGAAGCCTATAAACAGCTTGTAATGAAAACTTTTACAATTTAATTTGACAAAAACCGCCATCAACGGATAAGATAACCGCACAACAAAACATTCGGCGGTATCCGCACCCGACAGCATAGCGGTTTTTTTATGCCTAAATTTCCGATCCTCACATCTGAGGAACGAAAATAGATCAAAGATCGGGTCGAGAGAACCTAATACAATACCTCACGGAAATAAGTTCCGCCGCCCGAATGCGGTTGTTGAAGCCCGATCACCCTACAAAAGTGATCGAATAACAAACAAAACATTCGGAGCATAAAATGTCAAACTTAACAATTCTCAAAACTTCAATTCGTTCATACGAAAATCTCTTTTCATTAAATGACCTTCATATCGCAAGTGGCGGATTAGAAAAACATCGTCCAAGTTTATTTGCTCGTAATGAACAAACTAAAGAACTGATAAAAGAGATTGAAAATGACCGAAGCACAAAAACGATCTTCGCTTTAAAAACAATTCGTGGCGGTTCTGATATTTCAAAGCAAGGTACGTGGGCTTGCGAAGAATTAGTGCTTTCCTACGCAATGTGGATTAGTCCAAAATTCCACTTGATCGTATTACGTGCGTTTTTAGCAATGCACCGCAATCAACCGCAACAACTTGCCTTGCCTGAACCAGAAAAGAAATTCAGTTTTGAATTCACTGAGTACGAACTTCAACAGCTTGTGTGGTTGTGGTTCGCTTTCATGCGTGGCGTAGGCACATTCCAACATATCGAAAAAGCCTTTAAGGCGCTAGGCTCAAGCATGAGCGGAGATATCTACGGACAGGCTTACGAATATTTAAGCGTGTTACGTTCTACCAATCAAATCTTAAACCGCATCACAAGTGATTTTGATATCGACCAGATGACAAACTGGCGTGTACTGCAACACTTGCGAGGCTTTAATCCTAAGTCCGTAAAAATCGACTTCTAAAAACACCACAAAATCCGACCACACTTTTCGCCTTAGAAAATCGTGTGGCGGATTTTTGCACCCAAAATTCACTAAATCGACTAAAAAGGAAACAAAAAAATGGAAAAGTTTACTGATGTATTCGCAGAAATCACACGCCCTTTAGCAAAGATTGCTTGTGCGATGTTTATCGCTTTTTTAATTGGCGGAATCTCCTATTGTTTTGCAAGTGAGCCAACCGCACTCGAACGAGAAAAAGCAAGAGTGCAATGGATTGCTGAACACGGGCAATATCAGCCGAATCTAACGGAACCAGCTAAAGAAGAGGCCTTAGCTTATACAGAACAAAAACAAGCAGAAATTAACCGCACTTTAGGGGAAAAACAATGAAACGCACAACGCTATCTCCTTGGCTATGCGATAGTGACCACGACTACTACGCACAATTTGAAGAGCCTAACTATGAGCAAGACGAACCCGAAGAAGATTGGCGTGAACCTGAAGATGCTGATTGTGAATATTGGCAATCCAATTGTTATGGGAGAGGTTAAAAATGGAAGAAACACCACCTGAACGCCTAGAAAGTAAGGCGGAATTGTTAAATGCCATTCGAGATTGGTTATGGCAAGAACGAATTACGACAGAAGAATTACAAGCTGAAATTGAATATATCCAGCGAAACCCACTACCATTTTAAGGAGTTACTATGAAACTTTATGAAATCACCGAACAACTCGAAAACATCAAAGAATTGCTCGAAAATCCTGAATTTGCAGATAACGCTGATATTGCCAAAGCATTAGATGCGGTGCAGCAAGATTTTGACAAAAAAGCGGAGAATGTCGTCTATGTCATTAAAAATACAGAGGGTGATATTGAAGTGATTGACGCTGAAATTAAACGCTTACAGGCAATGAAAAAGCAGCGCCAAAACGGTATTGAGCAGATTAAAAACTATCTCAAACACAATATGGAAGCAACAGGCACAGCAAAAATTAACTGTCCCTTGTTTACCATTTCTTACCGTGAAAGTAAGCAAAGTGCGGTGCAATTAGACGAAGATTTATTTCTCGCCAACAACTGCGATGAAACCCTTGTTAATGTAAAAATCACAGCAAATAAAACCGAAATTAAAGCACGATTAAAAGCAGGGGAAGAAATTCCTGGTGCAAAATTGGTTGATAGTCAAGTTCTGACAATTAGATAAGGAAAGAGAAATGGAACTGCAAAGTGCAAATTTAAGTGAGCTTATGCCTGAACTTATTCAAGCGATTAGCCAGCTTGGCAATCTAAGCAAAGATAAACAAGGTTATGGTTATAAATACGCAGAACTAAGCAAAGTGCTTGATACCTGTCGCCCAATTCTCGCGGAACATAATTTAGTTATCACGCAACTTGTTACTGTCCTAAATGACGAGCCAACACTAGTGACAACGCTATTTCATAAAAGTGGGCAGTTTTTACGGAGTTGTTATCCATTGGTTAAGGCTGGAGTTAAGCAAGCTAACGATGCTCAGCAAGTTGGTGCAGCCATTACTTATGCACGGCGTTACGCTTTAACTGCAATGTTATTTATGGCGCAAGAAGATGATGATGCGGCAAGCGTGGGAAAGCGTGAGCAGCCATCGTCCCCCAAGTCTGAGCGGCCAAACAACTCCAACAAATCAACCCAGCAGAATGTGAATTCTACTCCAAGTGAGCATTATCACGATGATGTTGAGAATTTAAGAAAGAGACTTCTTGGCAAGACAAAAGAACAAATTGAAAGCGAACAGCTTTACGATAAATCAATCAATTGGTTGAAAGAAAATAACCCTGATTTGATTGATGAATATAACTTGATGTTTAACGACTTCTTAGGAAATTTACTATAAGGAAACAAAATGAGCGTGAATAAATGCCTTTTTATCGGCAACCTAACCGCAGACCCTGAAATCAGAACAATGCCTAACGGTGAGCAAGTGGCTAACTTCTCTATCGCACTTAACGAGCGATACAAAGCGAAAGATGGAAACGTTGTAGAAAATGTTGAGTACGTTCGCATTGTACTCTACCGAAGATTAGCCGAAATCGCTGGCCAATATCTACATAAAGGCTCACAAGTTTACATTGAGGGGCGATTAAAAACCCGTAAATGGCAAGATAACAACGGACAAGACCGTTACACAACAGAAATTCAAGGCGATAACTTACAGATGTTAGGTGGCCGCCAAGATTGGCCTAAACAATCGAAACCAGAGCCATTAAGTGCAATGGCTGAACAAGATGATGGATTTAGCGATGGAATTCCGTTCTAGGGGTGAGTTATGGGTAAAGAAATAACACTTACCCTTCTCGAGGGGCTTAAAAAGGCACAGGTTTGTGCTGATAGTATTTTTTACATTAAGCCAGTTGGCGATAACTCTTTCGTATCAACAACAGACGGAAAGAGTTTATTCGTGAAAGAAAGCAAAAGCCGAATATTAAAAATGATTGAGACCGCCAAATAAGGCGGTTTTCTTTTAGGTAAATTATGAACAAAGGATAAAAAATGAAAGAGCAACAAAAGAAATATGAGCTAACCGATGAGTTTATAGAACACTGGAGTGGCAAAAAACTATACCGAATTAGAGCGCTTGTTGCATTTGGTTTTGTTATGGCTGGACAGCTTGGTGGGTTTGTTGAGTCAGAAAAAAATTTAGATCAGTCATTGTCCGGTAACGCTTGGGTGTACGGTAACGCTCAGGTGTCCGGTGACGCTCAGGTGTACGGTAACGCTCAGGTGTCCGGTAACGCTCAGGTGTCCGGTGACGCTCAGGTGTACGGTGACGCTTGGGTGTACGGTAACGCTCAGGTGTACGGTAACGCTCAGGTGTCCGGTAACGCTCAGGTGTCCGGTGACGCTCAGGTGTACGGTGACGCT
>NZ_JBTGNV010000012.1:0-59063 GCF_054332375.1 Haemophilus sp. SZY H53 | reverse complement strand
AAGCTGTTGAGTCGTTTTAAGTGTAATTCGGGGCAGAATTGGTAAAGAGAGTCGTGTAAAATATCGAGTTCGCACATTTTGTTGTCTGATTATTGATTTTTGGCGAAACCATTTGATCATATGACAAGATGTGTATCTACCTTAACTTAATGATTTTGATAAAAATCATTAGGGGATTCATCAGGATTAAGTTTTGTATTCTGTTTTAACTCTTTAGGTACAACCAAATGAACTTTTGATTTTTCCAAAGTGTAGATTGTATAACCGTTTTTCATGTTTGTATGAGTAAGAACCTTGATATTCCTACGTTTATATTGCAATGAATCAGGATCAATAGATTGTTTTTTCTCCATAATTTCAGATGCTATATCAATCATTTCTGCTAAATAAGCTTTTTCCAATTGGATTTCTGTTTGTGTCATGGAAAATATATTTTGCGAATAGAACAATAAAAAAATAACAGATAATTTCGAAAGGATTTGTTTAAAATTTTCCATATATTCTTACTCCTGAAGATGTTCAAAGGAAATAAAGCAAAGATACATCGTTTTCTTTTTCCTGATTCGAGTGATGTTGCCCATCTAAGAAATGTTCTCCTTGAGATCTATACTATTTTCCAGTATTCAAATAAAGATATATTAAATTCGGATGCGGTGCAATAAATTGAATATTTATTGCGTTTTAGCGCTTGAACGAGATAAGGCGCACGAATAATTGATGTCAAAATGAGAGATAAAAAAGAGACCTTTCAATGAAAGGTCTCTCTTCATAAAACAATGTTATATGAATAATTTGTAAAAAATCTCCAAAATTATGCAGGATTTGGGTGTTTGCAAATTAAAATAACTTATTTTGCCTTCAATTTTTAACCAGTCAAATTTACCATTTTTGCGCCGTAAAGCCCCGTTCTTCAGGTTGGGGATATAGCTTTTTTGACTTTTTCTCTTGCCCACTCTTCGTATTGGGAAGTTTGATTTTTAACTGGTTTTAAATTCATTTTGCTATGATATTCTGTTTAAGGTTTTTATTATTATACCTAATGAATGTTTAAATTGGGGTGTTCACGCAAAAACACATTGACTGCTTTAAATCCGTATGTGGTACTGTGGTGATGGTTATTTTATTTTCTGATATTTCAAAAGCTTGCGGCTCTCTTGTCCAGACAAGTGATTTGGGATGGAATGTGTGCATTATTACTCCTGAGTAATGAGACTGTATTATAGTAAAGATTTCATACATATTGAAAAACAAGCGGTAGGATTTTGAGAAAAATTTGCAAATTATTTTTTCAAATCCCTTGAGCTTAACCCTAGGTTAAGCTTTAACATGATGTCCATTCAATCTCAATAAAAAATAAGGACATCTTATGAAATTACATAAATTCACCCGCTCATTGTTGCTTTTAAGTTTAGGCATAACCGCTTTTGCTCAAGCACAAACACTTTCTATGGAAGTGTGGAAAAGCCCGACTTGTGGCTGTTGTAATGAATGGATCAGCTATATGCAGAAAAACGGTTTTGAGGTTAAAGTCAACGAAACAGGCAATTATGATGCTCATAAGCGCTTTAACATTAAATATGAACATGCTTCTTGCCACACAGCCGTGATTGATGGCTATGTGATTGAAGGACATGTACCTGCTGAGGATATCAAACGTTTACTCGCAGAAAAACCCGATGCAATAGGCTTGTCTGCACCGGGAATGCCAATTGGTTCACCAGGTATGGACGGTGAAGCATACGGCGGACGCAAAGATCCTTATGATGTTGTTTTGATTAAGAAAAACGGTGAAAGTGAAGTGTTTAAATCCTATAACCAATAGGGGGGGGAAAGAATGAAACGTCGAGATTTTTTACGTTATGGAATTGGAATTAGCTTAGCCAGTAGCTCGCTTTATAGCCTTGCGAATATGATGAACCACGCACAACATGGCAATATGGCGATGATGCATTCAGTACCTACTGGCCTAATGCCAACTGAGGCAATGCCTTCAGGTTTATCGCTTAATGGGATATTACCAAAACTTGCTAATCAATCGACTCAAGCTGGACTGTTCAAAGCCACTTTAAAAGCAGAGCCAATTAAAATTCGCCTCGCAGACAATAAAGAAACGGAATTTTGGGCTTATAACGGACAACTACCAGGGCCACAAATTGAAGTATTTGAAGGCGATGCCGTAGAAATTGAATTTATCAATCACCTACCACAACCCTCAACAGTACATTGGCACGGCTTAGATGTACCAAATGAAGCGGATGGTAACCCGATGGATATGGTTGAACCGCAAGGGAAAAAAGTCTATCGCTTTACGCTACCTCAAGGCAGTGCTGGGACATATTGGTACCACCCTCATCCACATGACCATGTTTCCGAACAAGTCTATAAAGGCTTAGCAGGCACTTTCGTTGTTAAAGCGAAAAATGATCCGCTTGCACACCTTCCTGAACAACATTGGGTGATTTCCGATCTGCGTTTAAATGCCGATGGCACCATTCCAGCAAACACGATGTTAGATTGGATGAACGGTCGTGAGGGTGAATTTGTGTTAATCAACGGTCAATATCAGCCCCAGATTCAAGTGAAAACGAATGAAAGAATCCGTCTTTGGAATGCCACTAGCGCTCGTTATTTTCGTTTAAACATTCCAGGGGTGAAATGGATTGTGGTGGGTACCGAAGGTGGTTTACTTGAAAAACCTCGCTCGCCTGTTGATGAACTGCTACTTACACCAGCCGAACGCGTTGAAGTGATTATGGTGGGTGAAACGCAAGGAACAGTCAATTTACAAAGCGGTTATTATGATCGCCGTAAGATGATGGTGCAAGAACAGCCTAAAGATCTCACTTTAGCCACAATTCAGGTGAAATCAGAACCTGTTCAGTTACCTGAAAGCTTAAGGTCCTTCCCTAACTGGGATGAGCCAAAGCAGGTTCGCCAAATTCGCTTTAGTGAAAAAATGATGAACCATACGAATATGCCAATGATGAATCACGGTACACATCACGCTACTACAACACCAACGGACAACCCTATTCCACCAATGATGAATGGTATGTTCTTAATCAACGGTCAAACCTTTGATATGAACCGTATTGATTTTGTTGCCAAATTGAATGAAGTGGAACAGTGGGAAATTTTCAATGAAAGCCATATGGATCATCCGTTCCATTTGCACGGCACTCAATTTGAAGTGATTCAACATACATTAAACGGCAAAACCTTCAAGCCAGAAGGCAGGGCGTTAAAAGATGTAGTCAATTTGCGCCCTTATGAAAAAGTGATTATTCGCTTTAAGCAAGGACACACTGGGTTGAAAATGTACCATTGCCATATTTTGGAACATGAAAATCTCGGTATGATGGGGATGTTTAAAGTGGAATAGTGGTATCTAACCATAAAAATAGAGGGATTTTCGTGAAAATTTGTAAATCGCGAAAATCCCACTGCGTATTGATAATCTTGTACCAATACAATTCAGAATGGAATGTTATCATCAAATGCGTCCATTGGTGGCTCAGCTTGTGGAGCTGGCGCAGATTGTGCTGGACGAGATTGATAGCTTGGTTGTGGTGCTGATTGTGCTGGTGCATAACCGCCCATCTCTTGATTACGTCCACCTAACATTTGTAAGTTATCACCTTGGATTTCAGTGGTGTAACGATCTTGGCCGTTGTTATCTTGCCATTTACGGGTTTTTAAGCGGCCTTCAACATAAACTTGCGAACCTTTGCGTAAGTATTGCCCCGCAATTTCCGCTAAACGACGATATAACACGATACGGTGCCATTCGGTCACTTCACGACGTTCGCCTGTGTTTTTATCTGTCCAGCTTTCACTTGTTGCCACGCTGATATTCGCTACCGCTTCGCCATTTGGCATTGTGCGGATTTCAGGATCATTACCTAAATTACCCACGATGATTACTTTATTAATACCTGCCATAGAATCCTCTATATTTTAGAAATAAGGTGAAAATTTTTGGCTATTTTGCCTTAAAAGAAACAAAAGATCCATAAAAATTAACTGGATATTTGCACAGATATTGAAATATGCGATAATGATCGCAATTTTTGAATTTATTTTCTTAAGGCAATCGCTTTTTTTATGGATACTATCGACATTCGTGGGGCTAGAACTCACAACCTTAAAAACATCAATTTAACCATTCCGCGTGATAAATTAATTGTGATTACAGGTTTGTCCGGTTCGGGCAAATCTTCTTTAGCATTTGATACGCTTTATGCAGAAGGGCAGCGCCGTTATGTGGAATCGCTTTCTGCTTATGCGCGTCAATTCCTTTCTTTGATGGAAAAACCGGATGTGGATTCGATTGAGGGATTGTCGCCGGCGATTTCTATTGAGCAAAAATCCACTTCTCATAACCCGCGTTCAACAGTGGGCACGATCACAGAAATTTATGATTACTTGCGTTTGCTGTTTGCTCGCGTAGGGGAGCCGCGTTGTCCGGAGCATGATGTGCCATTAACCGCGCAAACCATCAGTCAAATGGTAGATAAAGTCCTAAGCTTGCCTGAAGAAAGCAAAATGATGCTGCTTGCGCCTGTGGTGAAAAACCGTAAAGGTGAGCATGTTAAGCTGTTAGATAGCTTAGCGGCACAAGGTTATATTCGTGCAAGAATTGATGGTGAAATCTGTGATTTATCTGATCCGCCTGAACTTGCTTTACAGAAAAAACATACCATTGAAGTGGTAGTGGACCGTTTTAAAGTGCGGTCAGATTTAGCCACACGTTTGGCTGAATCCTTTGAGACAGCTTTGGAGCTTTCTGGTGGTACAGCGGTTGTGGCTGATATGGATAATCCTAAAGCTGAAGAATTAGTTTTCTCGGCAAACTTTGCTTGTCCGCATTGTGGCTATTCTGTACCAGAATTAGAGCCTCGCTTATTCTCATTTAATAACCCAGCAGGGGCGTGTCCAACTTGTGATGGCTTAGGTGTTCAGCAGTTCTTTGATGAAAGCCGAGTGGTGCAAAATGAAAGCATTTCCCTCGCAGGCGGTGCGGTGAAAGGTTGGGATCGTCGCAATTTCTATTACTACCAAATGCTTACCTCGTTGGCGAAACATTATAAATTTGATATTGAAACGCCATACGAAGATTTGCCACAAAAAATTAAAGATATTGTGATGCACGGTTCAGGCAAGGAAGAAATTGAATTCCAATACATGAACGACCGTGGTGATGTGGTGATTCGCAAACATCCTTTTGAAGGGATTTTGAATAACATGGCGCGCCGTTACAAAGAAACGGAATCCATGTCTGTACGCGAAGAGTTGGCGAAAAATATCAGCAACCGCCCTTGTGCAGATTGTGGTGGCTCGCGTCTTCGTCCAGAAGCTCGAAACGTGTATATCGGTAATATTAACTTGCCACAAATTTCAGAGAAAAGCATTGGTGAAAGCCTTGAGTTTTTCCAAGGGCTTACTTTAACCGGTCAAAAAGCACAAATTGCAGAAAAAATCCTGAAAGAGATCAGAGAGCGGTTAGAATTTTTAGTGAATGTAGGCTTAAATTATCTTTCCCTTTCTCGCTCAGCCGAGACCCTTTCGGGCGGTGAAGCGCAACGTATCCGTCTTGCGAGTCAGATCGGTGCGGGCTTAGTGGGCGTCATGTATGTGTTGGATGAGCCTTCTATCGGTTTGCATCAACGCGATAATGAGCGTCTGTTAAATACGCTGATTCATTTGCGTAATTTGGGCAACACCGTGATCGTAGTGGAACATGATGAAGATGCCATTCGAGAAGCCGATCATATTATTGATATTGGCCCTGGAGCAGGTGTACACGGTGGCCAAGTGATTGCACAAGGCACAGCCAAAGAAATCATGGCGAACCAAAATTCGATTACGGGTAAGTTCTTATCGGGTGAAGAAAAAATCGAAATTCCGAAAAAACGAACCGCACTTGATAAAAGCAAACTTTTAAAATTAAAAGGTGCGACAGGGAACAACCTGAAAGGCGTGAATTTAGAAATTCCAGTGGGATTATTTACTTGTATCACAGGGGTGTCAGGTTCAGGCAAATCAACGCTAATTAATGATACGTTATTCCCATTGGCACAAAATGCTTTAAATCGTGCGGAAAAAACGGATTTTGCGCCTTATAAATCCATTGAAGGCTTGGAATATTTCGACAAAGTGATCGATATTAACCAAAGTCCGATCGGTCGTACACCTCGTTCTAACCCGGCGACTTACACCGGTTTATTCACGCCAATTCGCGAATTATTTGCGGGCGTGCCAGAAGCGCGTGCGCGCGGTTATAACCCAGGCCGTTTTAGCTTTAACGTACGTGGTGGTCGTTGTGAAGCATGCCAAGGTGATGGCGTGCTAAAAGTGGAAATGCACTTCTTACCGGATGTGTATGTGCCTTGTGATCAATGTAAAGGTAAACGTTATAACCGTGAAACCTTGGAAATCCGCTATAAAGGCAAAACTATTCACCAAGTATTAGATATGACAGTAGAAGAAGCACGCGAGTTTTTTGACGCGATCCCAATGATTGCACGTAAATTGCAAACCCTAATGGATGTCGGCTTGTCTTATATTCGTTTAGGTCAGTCTTCTACCACACTTTCAGGTGGTGAGGCACAACGTGTTAAGTTAGCAACAGAGCTTTCAAAACGCGATACAGGTAAAACCCTTTATATTTTGGATGAACCGACAACTGGTCTGCATTTTGCCGATATTAAACAACTCCTCGACGTGTTACATCGCTTGCGCGATCAAGGCAATACTATCGTGGTGATTGAACACAACTTAGATGTGATTAAAACCGCAGACTGGATTGTGGATCTTGGTCCAGAAGGGGGCAGTGGCGGCGGTCAAATCATCGCGACAGGCACACCGGAAGAGGTCGCCAAAGTTAAAGGTTCGCACACTGCGAGATTCTTAAAAGACATCTTAACAAAAGGCTAGAAAAATTAACCGCACTTTTGAACATCATCAAAGTGCGGTTATTTTTTGGATGTTTTTAACGCTTGCTACTGAACGGTGGTTTGGCAAACCAAATTACGACAACCAAGGACATAAATGTTATCGCAGAAATTAAGAAGATTTCATTGGCACCCATAATAAAGCCTTGAGCGGTGATTTGTCTGGCAATATATGATGCCGTTTGTTCTTCGCTTAAACCAACACTTCCCATCGTTTGGAAGAATTGTTGGGAAATCGGATTATATGGATTAATGACTTCCATGAGCTGCGTGTGATGTACGGCTTCGCGGTTATACCACATAAATGTCGTGAGAGATGTGCCTATTGAGCCGGCAAGGGTTCGTAGGAAATTAAATAAGCTCGACGCTGAAGCCATTTTTTCGGGCGGTAAACCTGAAAGGGTAATGGTTGTCAACGGCATAAAGAAACAGGCGACCGCTAACCCTTGCACAAATTGCGGTAATGCGACATCCATAAAGGTCATTTCAGGTTCAAAGGTCACGGCTCGCCAATAAAAGGTGAGCGCATAAACCATAAAACTGACGGTGATTAAAATCCGCATATCAATTTTATTGCCAAATTTCCCGATAATCGGTGCAAGTAGAATCGGCAATAATCCCACTGGTGCAGCCGCAAGCCCCGCCCAGGTGGCGGTATAGTTATAAACCTGTTGGAGCAAAAGCGGGATGAGCACGACCGTTCCTGAATACACCAAGAAAGCAAGGCTAGTCGAAACACAACCGACGGTGAAATTTCGGGATTTGAATAAGGAGACATCCACAACTGGATTATCGTCTGTGAGTTCCCAAATGATGAGGGCGATTAAACCTACTGCTGCGATAATGGTGAGTACCACAATTTCAGTGGAGTTAAACCAATCTAGCTCGCGACCTTGATCCAGCATCAATTGCAACGCACCTACACCGAGTGCTAACAAAATCAGCCCAATAGTATTAACTGGTTGATGAGAAATTCTACTTTCTCGGCCTTCTAAAAGTTTCCAACTGATTAAGACAACGGCAAGCCCAATCGGGACGTTGATAAAGAAAATCCAACCCCAATGAATATTATCGCTGATCCAACCGCCTAAAATAGGCCCACAAATCGGGGCGACGACGATCGTCATTGACCAAAATGCCAATGCCATTCCGCGTTTTTCAGGCGGGTAGTTATTTAATAATAAACTTTGAGAAAGGGGGATGATTGGGCCGGCTACCGCACCTTGAAGGACCCGAAAAACGATCAGCATTTCCAAGCTATTCGCAATACCACAAAGCCAAGAGGCTAGCACGAATAATAGCGTCGCGATTAAAAATAACCGCACTTCACCAAAACGTTTTGCCAGCCAGCCTGTAATCGGAATCGAAATCGCATTGGCCACACCAAACGAGGTAATCACCCATGTACCTTGGCTAGACGAGGCACCTAAATCACCTGCGATGGTAGGAATGGCGACATTGGCGATGGTTGAATCCAGCACAAGCATAAAAGTAGCAAGGGAGAGTGCCAATGTCAGGATTGCCAACGCTCCGCCTTGTAGTGGCTTAAAATGAGATTGTGGCATACCAGAACCTAATAGCTATTATTGCGAATAATAGATTCGATCAAATTATTGACTGCTCTTTCATCATATTGCAGCACATTCGTAGAATAAAGCGTTGTCGCTGGCGCTTGGTTACGCAAGGTTTCACCTTGGCTATCACTAATATTCACTTTTACGGTGGCAGAGAGCCCAATGCGTAATGGATTTTCAGCCAGCTGTTGCGGATCTAATTGAATTCGTACCGGCACACGTTGCACCACTTTGATCCAGTTACCCGTCGCATTTTGAGTGGGTAATAATGAGAATGCACTGCCTGTACCCATTTCGATTCCCACCACTTTTCCATCAAAAGTTTTATCTTTTCCGTAGAGATCGAAGTGAATTTTAACCGGTTGACCAATTCGCATATGAGTTAATTGTGTTTCTTTGAAGTTAGCATCTAACCACATTTGATCGGTAGTCACCACTGCCATTAATGCCCCGCCAACAGAAACCGCTTGCCCCACTTGTGCATTGCGACGAGCCACATAGCCTTTAATTGGGCTGCGGATTTTTGTACGTTCTAAATTCAACCAAGCTTGTTTCAAATTACTGACCGCACTTTGAATTTGCGGCTGTTCACTTAAAGGCCCGTCTAGCAATAAGGCTTGATTGGCCTCAAGTTGGTTTTGTGAAGTCGTTAAGTTTGCTTTGGCGAGCTCAACCGCTTCTTTGGCGTGTTGGAAAGATTCTTTATCAATCGCCCCATCTTTCACTAATTGCACACGACGGTTCAAGTTTCCTTGTGCTTGAGCAAGGGTAATCTCATTCGCACGAACGGCCGATTTTAATTGTTTTACGGTGTAATTTAGTTGCGAAACTTGGCGAACCACATTGGCTAAATTGCTTTTGGCTTGCTCAAAACTCAATTTGGCATTGGTATCATCCAGTTCTAATAACACGTCACCAGCTTGTACGGGATCCATATTATCGACATTAATTTTCGAAATATTCCCCGCTACTTGTGCTGATACCATCACCTGATTACCGCTGACATAGGCATCTTCCGTTTCTTCAAAGCCTTTAATAAAGAAAAACCAATAAGCGGCAGAACCGATCGAAATCAAAAGAAGCAAAAGAATAAAAATAGAAAGCCCTTTTTTACGTTGTTGAGATTTATTATTTGAAGAGTTTTGTGTATCTGTTTGTTGATCGGACATAATGCAAGCCTTATCGGAAAAATGCTGAAGTAAAAAGGCTTCAGTCTATAAAATATGAATGTTTGTTCATTATGAACGTGAATTAGAATTATTTCAAGAATGACCTTACTTTAGCACACAAAGTGCGGTCAAATTTAGTGATGTTTTTTCATTAAGCCATTTATTCCAAGCAAAATCAAACTTATCCAAATAGGTACATAAGTGACGTAATCAGATGGGAAAACTGGCGTATTAAGCCAGAATATTGCAATTAAAAAAAGCAAGGTGGGTTCCAGATAACTGAGTACAGCAAATATACTGATGGGAATTTGTTGGCTCGATTTTAAATTGGCAGATAAGCCAATTGCACTGACTAAACCTAATGCAGGTAATAAATACCAATATCGACTTTCATTCATCACAAAAGAAAATTGCTGTTCTTGTATGATCAAATAAATAAGGCAGGGAACGGCAATAATACATGTATCTAGCGTAATGCCTTGTAAGGGAGGTATTCTCATTGCTTTACGGCTTAAATAATAATAGGGATAAATTAAACATACCCAAAGGCTACTCCATGAAAAGGTTTGGTTGTGCCATAACTCATGTATCACACCCAACGCTGCAATACATAATGCAATAATTTGAATAATCGAAAGTGTTTCTTTCAGCCAGAGTCGACCAAGTAATGCCATAACTAATGGGTATAGAAAATATCCCATCGCAATATTCACTCCCTCGCCATTAACGGGTGCCCACATAAATAACCAAAATTGGCTACCTGCATCGAGTGTACCAAGCAAAAACAGCATCCAACGTTTTTTGTCTTTGCCTAAGGTTTCATTGACTAATTTTGATAATGAACGACAACCCACTGTAGGGAAGATAATTAAAAATAACCCGAAGACCATCATCACCATTCGCCAAGCAAACACATCTGTGCCGCTAAGTGGCTGTAGCCATAAACTGAATAAATACAGCAGGCCAAATAAAAATTGTGAGATGATTCCTAGAAAGATACCTTGAGCCATTTTTATCATTTTCTTACGTTGAATAACATCATTATAAAAGTCTGGCGTGGTAAATTTTCTCAATATAGAATAATTTACGATTATTTTTCTCAAGTTTTAGTGTTCTTTAGTATTTATTTTCAAGGATAAAAAATGGAACTAGATAAATTAGATCGAGATATTTTGAATATTCTCCAACAAGACGTAACCTTACCATTAAAAGAGCTCGCTGAAGAGGTTCATAGCTCGGTAGCAACTTGCCAGCGTCGAATTCAATTACTGACAGAGAAAGGTGTAATTACTAAACAAGTTGCGATCGTATCGCCAAAGGCAGTAGGTAGAGGTATTAGTGTTTTTGTGATGGTGGAAATGGATAACCAACATTCCTGCTTTCAAGAATTATTTGAGCGAAAAATGCGCCAAGAAACCGATGTGGTGAGCTGTTATGAGATTTCTGGTGATTATGATTTTATGTTGCTTATTCATGCTGAAAGCATGGAAAGTTACCATTCATTTACCCGCCGTGTCCTAACCGGTGAATATCATGTTCGAACTTATAAAAGCTTATTTGTGATGAACTTTACTAAAGCAGAGAGTGGGATCTTATTGTAAGTGTAAGAATTAAAGAAAATCCTTTGCTAAGCTTAGCAAAGGATTTTTAAGAAGCGCGATTATCTTGGTAATGCTGTTGTTTTTTTCAATGTGATATATCCCAAAATCGCAGAAACAGTAGAACCTAATAAGATGCCTAAGCGAGAAAGGGAATTAATGCTTTCTCCCGCATCCGCATTAAATGCAAGACTTGCTAAGAACATAGACATAGTAAAACCAATACCGCATAAAATGGCTACAGCAAAAATTTGTTTGAAGTTAATGCCTTGTGGAAGTTTTGCAATACCAAGTTTAACGGAAAGGTAACTGAAACCAAATACGCCAAGAGGCTTTCCTAGAAGTAATCCAAGAGAAATCGCAAGCAATAATGGTGATGTCAGCATGCTGAAATCAATACCATCAAAGCTTACCCCTGCATTGGCAAACGCAAATAATGGTAAGATAACAAAGGATGACCAAGGGGCAAGAATATGCTCAAAATCATGTAATGGAGTTTCACCATTTTTACCTTTCAATGGAATGCAAAATCCGATAATAACACCCGCAAGAGTTGCGTGTACGCCTGATTTTAATACGGAAGCCCATAAGATGGTTCCTACTACCATATAGGCGCAAAGAGCGGTCACTTTTAAGCGATTTAATGCGATAAGCACAACAATAGCAATCGCAGCAAAGATCAGTGCCTGTACACTCAATCCGTGTGAGAAAAATAGTGCAATGACGACAATCGCACCTAAGTCATCAATAATGGCTAAAGCAAGTAAAAAGATTTTTAATGGGAGCGGTACTTGTTTACTTAATAGTGCCATGATACCAAGTGCAAAGGCAATGTCTGTTGCCATTGGAATTGCCCAACCATCGGCTAAAGTGGGATCTTGTTGAGTAATCAAAACGTAAACTAATGCTGGAATAACCATGCCTCCCACGGCTGCAATAGCTGGGAAAATGGCTTGTTGATAGCTTGAAAGAGCCCCCTCAAATAACTCTTTTTTGACTTCCATTCCGACTGAAACAAAGAATACAGCCATAAAACCATCATTAATCCAGTGGATTAAAGTTTTATCAATTGAAAAAGATCCGACTTTAATGCTAACAGGTAAATTTAAAAAGTCATTATAGGTTTGATTGAGTGGTGAATTGGCCAAAAGCATTGCGACCACTGCTGATAAAAGTAATAAAATTCCGCCAGCTGATTCCAATTTGAAAAAACGCTGAATTTGTTGAGTCAAACTCAGTTTATGCATTTATTCTCTCCTAAAAAATAATAAAAAACGAATACAGTTTGGATACTATCATAAATTTACTGATTTTTGGGAAATGCTATCCGTAAATATTCGTTAATCGAGCTCTTTATTTAGCTAAAACGATGATTTTTTGCATATTTTTGCTTCCACATTTGGAGTTAATCGTCATTTAGAGTAGAATTCAAAATTCATTTATTCGTCGAGACTGCTTATGTTTTCAAAAAAAGATATTATCGTATTAGGTATGATGATTTTTGCCTTATTTTTAGGCGCAGGAAATATCATTTTTCCTCCGATGGAAGGTTACACCGCGGGTAACCAATGGGCAACAGCCTCCATGGGGTTTATAATAACTGGTGTGTTAATGCCATTTATCACCTTAGTTGTGGTATCGGTATTAGGACGTGGTGAAGAGCTAACAAAGGATTTACCCAAGTGGGCAGGCGTATCCTTTTTAACTATTCTTTATTTAGTCATCGGTTCAACCTTTGCAATGCCTCGAATTACTAATGTCGCTTATGAAATGGCATGGTTACCATTGGGGCTCGTTGAAGATAGTGCGACGACACGTCTTATTTTCTCTGTGATCTTTAATATTATCGCCATGGGATTCATGATTCGCCCAAGTACCATTATTTCAACAGTAGGTGAAGTGATGACGCCGGCATTGTTGGTATTATTACTCGTTGTTGGGATCACGGTTTTTGTTTCACCTCTTTCTGACATTGTTGCTCCGTCGCAGACTTATGCCGAGAATTCAGCATTAACCACAGGATTAATTAGTGGTTATCAAACCATGGATGTACTGGCTGCGATTGCCTTTGGTGGCATTGTTGCACGGGCGTTGTCTGCAAAAAATGTGACCAATCCACAAAAGATTGTTCAATATACGATTTTAGCGGGTTTTGTATCTGTCATTTTATTAGCTTGTCTATATTTTGCCTTATTCTACTTAGGGGCGACTTCTGATGCTGTGGCACAGGGTGCAACAAATGGTGGCCAAATCTTCTCTCGTTATGTGAACAGTTTATTTGGCACGGCGGGAACCTGGATTATGGCGGGTATTATTACTTTAGCAAGTCTAACCACATTAGTCGGTGTAACCAGTGCTTGTGGCGATTACTTCTCTAAATTCTCTACGCGTTTTTCTTATCCATTCTGGATTGTTTTCTTCACAACGATGACGATAATTATTTCACAGTATGGTTTAACTAAATTACTTCGTGTGACAATTCCAGCATTGTTGTTAATTTATCCAATGGCGATTATGTTGGTGATTTTACAACTTATGCGTAATAAGCTATCTTCTATCCGATTGAGTTATTATGTCACTATTTTAGTAACAGTTTGTTTTAGTTTAGTTGATAGTTTAAAAAACTTAGACATGCTCCCGGAAGGCGTGCATCAAATAATGACTCATTTCCCGCTCTATTCACAAGGGCTCGCATGGCTTGTACCTGCATTATGTACTTTAGTGCTTTCCATGATATTTGGGAAAACGAGTTCAAAATAACAAAAATGCCGACAATGATTTGTCGGCATTTTTTATATTAAAGTGCGGTCATTTTTTCACGCGTTTTTAGGCGGCAAGACGTTGTCTCACAATTTCAAATAAACATACGCCAGTCGCAACGGAAACATTCAGAGATGAAACAGAACCCACCATTGGAATACTAATGAGTTGATCACAATGTTCACGCGTGAGACGACGCATCCCTTCACCTTCGGCTCCCATCACCAAGGCTAGAGAACCCGTGAGTTTACTTTGGTAAATGGTTTCTGTTGCTTCGCCAGCTGTACCCACCACCCAAATATTATGGTTTTGTTGTAGATCTCGCAAAGTACGCGCTAAGTTAGTGACGCGAATTAATGGCACAGTCTCCGCAGCACCACAAGCCACTTTACGTGCGATAGAAGTGAGTTGAGCGGATTTATCTTTTGGTACGATAACAGCACTCACACCAGCTGCATCCGCAGTACGTAAACAGGCTCCTAGGTTATGGGGATCCGTCACACCATCAAGCACCAATAAAAGAGGATTTTGTTTACGAGTAAGAAGTTCATCCAGATCATGTTCATTCAGCTCTTTTGCTTCTTGCACACGAGCAATCACACCTTGATGCACTTCACCGTTGGATTTTTTATCTAATGTTTGACGGTTTACAAATTGCACCGCAATACCTAAAGCATAGAGCTCATTGAGTAAGGGTTGCAGGCGTTTATCTTCACGGCCTTTCAGTACAAAAACTTCAATTAAACGTTCAGGACTATTTGCTAAAATGCTGTTTACAGCATGGATACCATAGATATTTTCTGACATAGGGTTCTCTTGTTTATTATTTTTTGTCATTATCCTCCCTCTTTAGCAAAGAGGGGCCTGGGGAGATTGGGTAAAAATATTATTTCTTCCGTTTTCTAGTCGGTTTCTTCGAAACATCTTTATTTTTGACCGCACTTTTACGTTTCTTTGACGCCTTAGGTGGCAGTTCCTTAAAGACTTTTTTCGATTTTTGTTTAGCTGTTTTTCCCACACGACGAGGTTTTCTCGCACTTTCGACTAAACTGAAATCCACCATTTTTTGTTCTAAATGAACAGCGACTACGCGAATTTTGACTTTATCGCCAAGGCGATAAATCATACCACTATTTTCACCGATCAAACGTTGTTTTGCCGCATCAAATTGATAGTAGTCGTTATCTAAAGTAGAAATATGGACTAAGCCATCAATGAATAAATCATCTAAACGAACGAATAAGCCAAAGCCCGTTACAGATGAGATCACTCCGCTAAATTCAGCACCCACGTGATCTTGCATATATTCACATTTCAGCCAATCTGCTACTTCACGAGTGGCATCATCGGCACGGCGTTCTGTCATCGAGCAGTGATCGCCTAATAAATCCATTTCATCAAAGGAATAATGATAGCCGCCAGTATCCGTCGTTTTACGTTTAGCGCCTTTTTCTTTTGCTAATAAATACTTAATTCCACGGTGAAGAGTTAAATCTGGATAACGACGAATCGGGGAAGTAAAGTGTGCATATTCCTCTAAAGCCAAACCAAAGTGACCGATATTATCCGCATGATAAACCGCTTGGCTTAATGAGCGAAGTAACATAGTTTGAATGAGTTCGTGATCCGGGCGATCTTTCACTTGTTCTAACAATTTCGCATAATCTTTTGTGGTCGGTTTCATGCCGCCTTCAAGGCTTAAACCGCATTCACTTAAGAATGCACGGAAAGATGTCAGTTTTTCTTCGCTTGGTGTGGCATGAATACGATAGAGTGCAGGCTCTTTATGTTTTTCCATAAAGTTTGCCGCTGCAATATTCGCAAGAATCATGCATTCTTCAATGATTTTGTGCGCATCATTTCGCACAACAGGTTCAATGCGATCAATTCGTCCCATGGCATTGAAAATAAATTTGGTTTCAATGGTTTCAAAATCAATCGCACCACGTTGTTTACGGGCATTGAGTAATGCTTGATAGAGATGATGTAATTCTTCTAAATGTGGTACTAGCCCTTGATAGCGGGTGCGGAGCTCATCATCGCCGTCTAAAATCGCCGCGACTTTTGTATAGGTTAAACGTGCATGAGAATTCATCACCGCTTCATAAAAACGATAGTCCGTGAGTTTACCTTTGGCAGAAATGTGCATTTCACACACCATACACAAGCGATCAACTTGTGGATTCAGTGAACATAATCCGTTGGATAAAATTTCCGGTAGCATTGGTACGACACGATTTGGGAAGTAAACGGAGTTACCTCGATTATAAGCTTCTGTGTCTAGTGCAGAACGCAAACGCACATAATAGCTGACATCGGCAATTGCTACCCAAAGCTTCCAGCCTTTACCACTTTTTTCGCAATATACGGCATCATCAAAATCGCGTGCATCTTCGCCATCAATGGTCACCAGTGGCAGATTGCGTAAATCTACACGGCCTTTTTTTGCTTCTTCAGGCACTTCTTCCGTGAATTTTTTAACGTATTTTTCGACCGCACTTGGGAATTGGTGAGGAATGTCATGATTACGAAGAGCAATCTCCACTTCCATTCCTTTTGCCATATTGTCACCCAGAATTTCGGTGATGATGCCAACTGGTTGAGTAAAGGAGGCAGAGCGTTCCTGCAATTCAACCACGACAACTTGCCCCATTCGGGCCCCATTGCGATGTTCATTAGGGACTAAAATATCTCGTCCGATACGACTGTCATCAGGCACCACATAGCTAAAACCATTTTCTAAGAAGAAACGGCCGACAATTTGTTTTTTACGACTTTCAAGTACACGAACAATACGGACTTCACGACGACCACGGCGATCCACGCCTGCAGGTTGGGCTAATACAAAATCACCATGCATTACGCGTTGCATTTGGTGATTAGGAATAAAGAGATCCTCTTTTTTGCCTTCGACTTGTAAAAAACCATAGCCTTCGCGATGGCCAATAACTATGCCTTTGAATAAATCTAATTTTTCAGGCAAGGCATAGCGTTTACGTTTAGTGAAAACTAACTGTCCATCATTCTCCATGGCACGCAAGCGACGACGCATGGTTTCTTGTTGTTCGTCACTTTTAATTGAAAGTGCGGTCAAAATTTCTTCCCGACTCATCGGGGCATTATTTTCACGAATAATTTGCAGAATGTAGTCTCTGCTTGGGATCGGATTACCATATTTGGCTAATTCTTTTTGATAATTCGGATCCGCTTTTTTAAAAGATTTTTTGGTCATTTATTATAGTTTATTTTATGATTAATTTTTTAAGTTGTGGGGTAGTTTACAGGTTAAAGGGGGGAATGCAAGCTCGTTATAGGGCGTTTGTGGCAGGACGGTTTACGGCAAACAAAAACCGCACTAAAGTGCGGTTTATTTTTAAGCTGTTTTAATGCTTTAATTACGCTAATTTTTTGATTTGAGCAGCTAATTTAGCTTTGTGGTTTGCTGCTTTGTTAGCGTGGATTAAGCCTTTAGAAGCCATACGGTCAACAACTTTTTGCATTTCAACGAATGCTGCTTCAGCTGCTGCTTTTTCACCTGCTGCTACTTGAGCATATACTTTTTTGATGTAAGTACGCATCATAGAGCGTTGGCTTGCGTTGTGTTGGCGGCGTTTTTCAGATTGAACCGCGCGTTTTTTTGCTGACTTGATATTAGCCAAGGTCAAACTCCTAAAATTTCTGTTAGATGATTATGACAAAATAAGGGCGTAGAATATGCCGATTTTTTATACTTTTGTCAATGAATAATTTGTGTTGATTTCGGTGAGACACAACCGAAAGTAAGCATCGTTATTTAAAAAAAGCGCTTTCTATTGGCTCACACAAACGATGTGGGCAGGATTTTATCAGTTTTTTTCGTTGGAATATAGCGTAAAAACAAAAATTCTATACAATTAAGGCAAATTTTTTTGAAGAGCCCCCTATTTTGAGTAAACGACTTTTAAAATCCGGTATTATCGTGAGTGGGATGACATTAGTCTCCCGTGTGTTAGGTCTAGTCCGCGATGTGGTAATAGCACATTTGATCGGTGCAGGCGCGGCGGCAGACGTGTTTTTATTCGCTAACCGTATCCCAAACTTTTTACGTCGTTTATTTGCGGAAGGGGCATTTTCTCAGGCTTTCGTCCCCGTATTAGCTGAATATCAAAAATCGGGCGATCTTTCTAAAACCCGTGAATTTATTGCGAAAGTATCAGGTACGCTAGGCGGTTTAGTCAGTATTGTCACCTTGCTTGCTATGGTGGGATCACCTGTTGTGGCGGCGATCTTTGGGATGGGCTGGTTTACCGATTGGCTAAATGACGGACCGGATGCGCACAAATTTGAACAAGCGTCTTTACTCTTAAAAATTACTTTTCCTTATTTATGGTTTGTCACCTTCGTGGCACTTTCTGGGGCGATTTTAAATACGATAGGCAAATTTGGCGTGATGTCGTTTTCGCCTGTTTTACTCAATATCGCGATGATTGCGACCGCACTTTTCCTCGCACCAAGATTAGACAATCCCGATCTTGCCCTTGCTATCGGGATCTTCTTAGGTGGTTTATTACAATTTTTATTCCAAATTCCTTTTTTGAAGAAAGCAGGCTTGCTCGTCAAGCCAAAATGGGCATGGCATGATGAAGGGGTAGCCAAAATCCGTCGATTGATGATTCCTGCCTTGTTCGGGGTTTCAGTGAGTCAAATCAACTTATTGCTTGATACGGTCATTGCTAGTTTCTTAATGACGGGATCTATTAGTTGGCTTTATTATTCTGATCGTCTATTAGAGTTTCCACTTGGGCTATTTGGTATCGCAATTTCCACGGTGATTTTACCGACACTTGCTCGCCATCATGTGAATCGAGAAGATAATTCTTCCCAAAGTGCGGTTGATTTTCGCAACACCATGGACTGGGGCGTACGAATGATTTTATTACTTGGTGTGCCGGCTGCAATTGGTATTGCCGTGTTAGCCCAACCGATGTTACTGGTATTGTTTATGCGTGGTAGTTTTACCTTAACAGATGTGCACGCAGCCTCTTATTCTTTATGGGCATTCAATGCCGGTTTGCTTAGCTTTATGCTGATTAAGATCTTGGCTAACGGTTATTACGCACGCCAAGACACCAAAACCCCCGTGAAAATCGGGATCATCGCTATGGTGAGTAATATGGGCTTTAATGTATTGGCGATTCCATTTAGTTATGTGGGCTTGGCGATTGCTTCTGCCATGTCAGCAACCTTAAATACTTATTTGCTTTATCGTGGTTTAGCTAAAGAGGATGTATACCATTTTTCACGTAAAAGTGCGGTCTTTTTTCTGAAAGTTTTAGGTGCAGCCTTAGCCATGGGCGGTTTGGTTTGGTATAACTGCCCACCGATTCAAGAATGGGCAGCCATGACATTTTTAATGCGTATCTATTGGTTGGTTTGGTTAATTGGACTGGCTGCGGTCGTTTATTTAGGCGTATTGGTGCTATTAGGTGTTCGTAAACACCATTTACTGACAAAACATTAAGTTACCGCTATAATGCACCGATTATTTTTCGTTTTTTGGAATAAGATGTAATGCAATTAATTCGTGGGCTTCATAATTCACAGCCATATTTGTCAGGGTGCGCATTAACCATTGGCAATTTTGATGGGGTGCATTTGGGGCATCAGGCGATTTTGCGTCATCTTCGTCAGAAAGCGAATGCGCTGAATTTACCTATGGCGGTGATGCTTTTCGAACCACAACCGCGCGAATATTTTATGGGCGACAAAGCGCCCGCGCGCTTAATGCGATTAAGAGATAAGTTGCATTATTTAGCTGAGGCGGGTGTGGATGTGGTCATCGTCGCGAAATTTGACCGCACTTTTGCTGATCTTCCGGCAGAACAATTTATTGAAGATTGGCTTGTGTGCAAATTAAATGTAAAGTTTCTCAGCATTGGCGATGATTTCAAATTTGGTGCGAAACGTTTAGGCAATTTTGCGATGTTGCAACAAGCCGGAAAGCGGTTTGGGTTTGAAGTAGAAGACAGCCGCACCTTCTGTTTAGATGAGTTGCGTATTAGTAGCACCGCTATTCGTGAAGCATTGGCTAAAGATGATTTACAGCATGCGCAAAATTTACTCGGCAAGCCTTATCGTATTTTCGGTCGTGTGATCCACGGCAATAAATTAGGCCGAACCATTGGTTTTCCTACTGCGAATGTTCGCTTACATCGCCAAGTGAATCCCGTAAAAGGGGTTTATGCGGTGAAAGTGCGGTTAAAATCAGGCGAGATTTTTAACGGCGTCGCTAACATGGGAAAACGCCCAACCATTAACGGTACGATACAATTATTAGAAGTCCATTTATTTGATTTTTCTCAGAATATTTATGGGCAAATGGTCGAAGTGGAATTCTGCCAGAAGATTCGAGATGAGATAAAGTTTCCTTCTTTTGAGGCGTTGAAAGCTCAAATTGAACAAGACGTAAAAACAGCAAAAGCATTTTTTGCAAAATAGAATTATATTGAAATATAAAATTGGAAAATAACATGACAGTTGATTACAAAAACACGTTAAATTTACCTGAAACAGGTTTCCCTATGCGTGGCGATTTAGCCAAACGCGAACCTGTAATGTTAAAAAATTGGTATGACAAACAGTTGTATCAAAAAATCCGCCAAGCGACGAAAGGTAAAAAATCCTTTATTTTGCACGATGGCCCTCCGTATGCGAACGGCAATATTCATATCGGTCACGCCGTTAATAAAATTCTGAAAGATATTATTGTTAAATCTAAAACTGCATTAGGTTTTGACTCGCCTTATATCCCAGGTTGGGACTGTCATGGCTTGCCAATTGAATTAAAAGTAGAAGGTTTAGTGGGCAAACCAAACGAGAAAATTACGGCAGCTGAATTCCGTCAAAAATGTCGTGAATATGCCGCAGAACAAGTAGAAGGGCAGAAAAAAGACTTTATCCGTTTAGGTGTGTTGGGCGATTGGGATAATCCTTATTTAACGATGAACTTCGACACCGAAGCAAACATCATCCGTACACTCGGTAAAGTGATTGCGAATGGCCACTTATACAAAGGTTCAAAACCAGTGCACTGGTGTTTGGATTGTGGCTCTTCTTTAGCAGAAGCAGAAGTGGAATATGAAGACAAAGTTTCTCCGTCTATCTATGTTCGTTTCCCAGCAGTAAGTGCGGTTGAAATTGAAGAGAAATTTAACGCAGTAGGCAAAGGCTATGGCAAATTATCTGCGGTGATTTGGACAACCACACCTTGGACAATGCCATCTAACCGTGCGATTGCGGTAAATGCAGACTTAGAATACAACTTAGTACAGCTTGGCGATGAGCGCGTGAT
Organism: Haemophilus sp. SZY H53; assembly: GCF_054332375.1. Classification (NCBI taxonomy): domain Bacteria; kingdom Pseudomonadati; phylum Pseudomonadota; class Gammaproteobacteria; order Pasteurellales; family Pasteurellaceae; genus Haemophilus; species Haemophilus sp. SZY H53. The sequence goes on along the minus strand of NZ_JBTGNV010000012.1, from coordinate 37,679 downwards.
CTTAGCCGCTGAATTAGTGGAGTCTGTGGCGAAAGCCGTGGGCGTAGAACAAGTTGAAATTTTAGGTTCAGTAAAAGGTCAAGCACTTGAGTTAGTACGCTTTAACCATCCGTTCTATGATTTCACGGTGCCAGTGATTTTAGGTGATCACGTGACCACTGATGGTGGTACGGGTTTAGTACATACCGCACCAGATCACGGTTTAGACGACTTTGTCGTGGGTAAACAATATGATTTACCGATGGCGGGTCTTGTATCTAATGACGGTAAATTTATTTCAACAACTGAATTCTTTGCAGGCAAAGGTGTATTTGAAGCCAATCCATTGGTTGTTGAAAAATTACAAGAAGTGGGCAACTTATTAAAAGTTGAGAAAATCAAACACAGCTACCCACACTGCTGGCGTCACAAAACCCCGATTATTTTCCGTGCGACTCCGCAATGGTTTATCGGCATGGAAACACAGGGTTTACGCCAACAAGCATTAGGCGAAATCAAACAAGTTCGCTGGATTCCAGATTGGGGTCAAGCACGTATCGAGAAAATGGTTGAAAACCGCCCTGACTGGTGTATTTCCCGTCAACGTACTTGGGGCGTGCCGATGACCTTATTCGTGCACAAAGAAACCGAAGAACTTCATCCGCGTACCTTAGAGTTACTTGAAGAAGTGGCGAAACGTGTAGAGAAAGCCGGTATTCAAGCATGGTGGGATTTAGACGAAAAAGAATTATTAGGTGCGGATGCAGAAACCTATCGAAAAGTGCCTGATACTCTTGACGTGTGGTTTGACTCAGGATCAACCTATTCTTCTGTTGTGGCGAATCGTCCAGAATTTAACGGTCACGATATCGATATGTATTTAGAAGGTTCTGATCAACACCGTGGTTGGTTTATGTCTTCTTTAATGCTTTCTACGGCAACAGACAGCAAAGCACCATACAAACAAGTATTAACCCATGGTTTCACCGTGGATGGTCAAGGCCGTAAGATGTCAAAATCTATCGGTAACATCGTGACACCACAAGAAGTCATGGATAAATTTGGTGGTGACATTTTACGTTTATGGGTGGCATCTACCGACTATACCGGTGAAATGACCGTTTCTGATGAGATCTTAAAACGTGCAGCGGATAGCTATCGTCGAATTCGTAACACCGCACGTTTCTTATTAGCGAACTTAAATGGTTTTGATCCGCAACGTGATGCGGTTAAACCGGAAGACATGATTAGCTTGGATCGTTGGGCGGTAGCTTGTGCCTTAGATGCACAAAAAGAAATTAAAGACGCGTACGATAACTACCAATTCCACACAGTAGTACAACGTTTAATGCGTTTCTGTTCTGTGGAGATGGGCTCGTTCTACCTTGATATTATTAAAGACCGCCAATATACCACCAAAGCAGACAGCCTTGCGCGTCGTAGCTGCCAAACAGCGTTATGGCACATTGCAGAAGCTTTAGTGCGTTGGATGGCACCAATCCTGTCATTCACAGCAGATGAAATTTGGGGTTACTTACCACAAACCGCGACTGCACGTGCAGAATTCGTCTTTACTGAAGAATTCTATGAAGGCTTATTTGGCTTAGGTGAGAATGAAAAATTAGATGATGCTTACTGGCAACAGCTGATTAAAGTTCGTTCTGAAGTGAACCGTGTATTAGAAATCGCGCGTAACGATAAAGTGATCGGTGGTGGTTTAGAAGCAGAAGTAACGGTTTATGCTAACGATGAATATCGTGCATTGTTAGAACAATTAGGCAATGAATTACGTTTCGTGTTAATTACCTCAAAAGCAGAAGTGAAAGCATTAGCAGACAAACCTGCGGATGTGGCTGTGGGTGAGTTAGAGGGAATTGCGGTAAGCGTAGCACGTTCTAACGGTGAAAAATGCCCACGTTGTTGGCATTATTCTGACAAAATCGGCGTGAATCCTGAACATCCTACACTTTGTCCACGTTGTGTGGAAAACGTAGCGGGTAACGGCGAAGTACGTCAGTTCGCATAAGCTTAATCTCATAAAGAAAAAGTGCGGTGAAATTGATCTGCACCCCAACAGTTGGACTAAACAACCAACAATTGAGGTGCAGATTTTTTATGGGTAAACACAACACAATAGCATTTAAATTACAGGTTCTTCAACCTATCCTAAAAGGAAAAATGAGCATTCGAGAAGCCGTTCCTTTTACAATATCCAGATTAAAGCAAAGCACCCTAATTATGGTTACCGATGGGTTTACGCTTGTTTACCAGGTATCAATTATAAGAAAATCCAACGTTTAATACCGAAGCAAGGGATCATTTGAATCATCGACGGATTCAACTAAAATTAAAAGGATTGAGTCCGATACAATATCGAAAACAATCCTTTAAATAACAGTCCAACTTTTTGAGGTCAGTTCAAAATGACCGCACTTTGATTTTTTAAAGGCATTATAAAACGCCCTTTTATTTCTTAAAGTTTTTCTACTAACTCAATGGCTGCACCGATGTAGGTGGCAGGGGTGAGTTGTTGTAAACGTGCTTTTTCATCAGCTGGAATATCCAGTTTTTCGATGAATTCACGCATTGCTTTTTCATCAACGCGTTTACCACGAGTGAGTTCTTTTAATTTTTCGTATGGTTTTTCAATACCATAGCGACGCATCACCGTTTGAATTGGCTCAGCTAAAACTTCCCAGTTTTGGTTGAGTTCATCACGGAGATGTTGTTCGTTCACTTCTAATTTGCTGATACCTTTACGGGTTGAAGCATACGCAATTAAACAATAACCTAAACCCACACCTAAGTTACGCAATACAGTAGAGTCGGTTAAATCACGTTGCCAGCGAGAAATCGGTAATTTTTGACCAAGGTGAGTCATCACAGCATTGGCTAAACCTAAGTTACCTTCTGAGTTTTCGAAGTCAATTGGATTCACTTTGTGTGGCATGGTAGATGAACCAATTTCACCCGCGATAGTGCGTTGTTTAAAGTGATTTAATGCAATGTAGCCCCATAAATCACGGTCGAAGTCGATGATGATGGTATTAAAACGTACCACGGCATCAAAGTATTCAGCAATGTAATCGTGAGGTTCAATTTGCGTGGTGTATGGGTTCCAATCTAAACCTAATGAGGTGACAAACTCTTCGCTAAATTTGTGCCAGTTGATATTTGGATAAGCCGATAAATGCGCATTGTAGTTACCCACAGCACCATTAATTTTCCCTAAGATTTCATTTTGTTGGAGTTGTTTGAATTGGCGTTTTAAACGGTAAACCACGTTCGCCATTTCTTTACCCACAGTACTTGGTGAGGCAGGTTGGCCGTGTGTACGAGAAAGTAATGGAATGGTTTTGTATTCGTTCGCTAAACAGGTGATTTCATCAATCAGTTTTTGCCATTCAGGTAAGAGGACTTCTTCACGTGCTGTTTTTAACATTAAAGCGTGAGAAAGGTTATTAATGTCTTCAGAGGTACAAGCAAAGTGAATAAATTCAGAGACTTTGGCTAACTCTGGTAAGGCTTCACTTTTTTCTTTTAAGAAATACTCAACCGCTTTTACGTCATGATTCGTGGTGCGCTCAATTTCTTTGATACGTTCAGCATCTTGAAGACTGAATTCTTCCACAATTTTATTAAGGTAATCGTTTGCTTCTTTAGATAAAGAAGAAACTTCTTGGATTTCAGCGGTCGCCGCCAATTTTTGTAACCAACGTACTTCCACGGTGACACGGAATTTGAGCAAGCCAAATTCACTGAAAATACCACGTAATGCGGTGGCTTTATCTTGATAACGACCGTCAATCGGGGAAAGAGCGGTTAATGCGGAAAGTTGCATAAGAGTTCTCCAAGGATTAATTTAAAGTTGAGTAGAGTTGTCGTGCCGCTTGCACTAATTTTTTACGATGAAACAACAGTTGCCATTTGCTGCCACCGACCTGACGCCACAAGACGGCAGAGCGAATGCCGGCTAGCAAACACGCACGAATTTTGTCTTGCACATTTTGTTGCTGTAAATGATATGCCGAACCAATAATATGAATGCGTTTGCCTAAAGGGCTAATTGTATCGACATAAATGTTTGCCATGATTGAAAACATCTCATCATCAAATTGATTGTTGTGATAAGAAAGTTGTTCTGGTAAACGAGCAATACGGCGACCAAGTTCTTGTTTGATTTCAGGTTGCTTGTTTAATTTGCTCTCTAACGCTAACAGGCTGCCCCAATAATTCAACAAATTTTTGTCGTTTAATTGAGTGAGTTGCTCGATAAGTGTGTTTAATCCCACTTTAAGATGTTGAACATCACCGCCAAATACGGCTAATGTATTTTCAGGTTGAGTGATGAGAAGAGAATGAATGGTAGTTTGGAATGCATCTTGATGATCAACTTCGCCTTTTTGTGCTAATTGACTGATTAATAAGACAGATTGACAAACACCGGCAAGTGCCAGAGCCATATCATTATAATTTTTCATTGGGACTATAGATTGTAAGCTGTAGAAATTTTGGGCGTAATATAGCATTTTTACACATTGTTTTGAACTCAATCATTAAAAAACGCCCTATCTTTTGTTATCATAGCGCCAATTCAGTTTACAGAATGAAAGGATAACCAATGACAAAACCAATTGTATTCAGTGGCGTGCAGCCTTCCGGCGAATTAACTATCGGGAATTATTTAGGCGCACTTCGCAACTGGGTGAAAATGCAAGAAGATTATGAGTGTATTTTCTGCGTGGTGGATTTACACGCCATCACTGTACGTCAAGATTCTGCAGCACTTCGCAAAGCCACGCTTGATGTACTTGCCCTTTACTTGGCTTGTGGCATTGATCCGAATAAAAGCACGATCTTCGTACAATCTCATGTACCAGAGCATACTCAACTAAGCTGGGTGTTGAACTGTTATACCTATTTCGGCGAGATGAGCCGTATGACTCAATTCAAAGATAAATCAGCACGTTATGCCGAAAATATTAACGTGGGTTTATTTGATTATCCAGTTTTAATGGCGGCAGATATCTTACTTTACCAAGCGAAAAGCGTACCGGTAGGGGATGACCAAAAACAACATTTAGAAATCACCCGTGATATTGCGGCTCGTTTTAATGCCCTTTACGGTGATATTTTCACGATCCCTGAAATCTTCTTAGGCAAAGCAGGCGCGCGTATTATGTCTTTGCAAGATCCTGACAAAAAAATGTCAAAATCAGATGATAACCGTAATAACGTGGTGACCTTGCTTGAAGATCCAAAATCGGTAGCGAAAAAAATCAAACGTGCGGTAACAGATTCTGATGAGCCACCTGTTGTACGTTATGATGTGCAAAATAAAGCTGGCGTATCTAACTTATTAGATATTCTTTCTGCAGTAACCGATAAATCCGTGGCAGAGCTTGAAAAAGAATTTGAAGGCAAAATGTACGGCCACTTAAAAACAGCGGTGGCTGACGAAGTGTCAAACTTACTTGCCGGTTTACAAGAACGTTTCTATCAATATCGTAACGATGAAGCACTTTTAGACGAAATTTTACGTCAAGGTGCGGAAAAAGCCCGTGTAAGAGCAAAAGCAACCCTTGACAAAGTGTACGAAGCTGTAGGCTTTGTTGCAGTAAAATAATTTTAAACTTAATAAGCCGTGTTATGTCACGGCTTTTTTAGATAAGGAGAAAAATATGGCTATTCAAACTGAAAAACCAATTGAATGTGTAGGTTGTAATACTTTCGATATGAAATCATTGTTTGATAACAGCGATTGTAGTTTACCTATCGAACAGTTTTACGCCACTCGTCAAGATGCGGAAGGTGCATTGGAATATTTCACGTTAAAAGCGCGTGATATCGAAAGTGAGCCTTGCCAAATTCAGTCTGAAATTCAACAGGTTGAAGAAGGATATGTGCTTAAAGCGGTTTTCACATTTTGCTGCCAAGCGGAATTAGTGATTTTCCAAATGAAACTTTCGTAAGTGATGACTTACTCTAGAAAACAGCGTTTTTTGTGACTGCACTTTCTGATATTTATGTTCCCCTGCATCGTATTATTCCTTTTTCTAATGTAGAAGGGCAGGGGAATCGTACCAGTATTTTCTTACAAGGCTGTAAGCTAAACTGCCTTTATTGCCATAATCCAGAAACGATTCCTCGTTATGCCGAAGGGGCTAATCAAGTCAGTTTACAATATTTGTATGAACAAGTGATGGAGGCTGTGCCTTTCATTCGTGGTGTGACGGTTTCAGGCGGAGAACCCACCATTCACCACAAAAAGCTCGTTCCATTGTTTCAAAAACTACGTGAGGAAGGGCTAACTTGCTATTTAGATAGCAGTGGTTTCTTTGAGTTTGAAGCAATTCGACCTTTAATTGATGTGACAGACAAATTTCTCTTTGACCTGAAAGGAGAAGGGCTTGGCTTACAAAGTTTGTGCTTTGATAGACAAAATCGCCAAGGCATTGTCCCTCAAAACATCATTCCTACTCATCAACATATCAAGCAAGAAAATTTAGATCGCAATTTGAAGAACTTGGCACAATTATTGCCATTAAATAAAGTGGAAGAAGTGCGATTAGTTTATGTGGCAAATTTTTTTGATGTAGAAAAGTTGGTGGAAAAAGTCGCTTCCTTATTGAAAAATTATCCGGATGTTTTGTTCAAAATTATCCGAATGCACACAAAAGGTGCGCGAGACGCCGAAGGACTCACCCCTTATGTTCCAACCGTTGAACAGACACAAGCGCTTGAAAAATATGCAAAATTTTGTGGCTTGACCAAAATTGTGACCATTTTATAAGCAAACATATCGAAAAGTATCAAAAATATTCCAACTTTTTACTGAAAAACAAGTAAAATGGGATAATTTTATTCACTTACTTATAGAACCAATCTAGAGGGAAAAATGGGCATTTTAAGTAGCATTTTAGGCATTGTCGTATTACTGATCATTGCCGTCTTATTTTCTAATAATCGTAAGGCGATTAATTTACGCACTGTATTAGGGGCTTTGGCGATCCAAATCGGATTTGCGGCCCTTATTTTGTATGTACCGTTTGGCCGTGATGCATTACAAGCGACAGCAAATGGAGTGTCAAATGTTATTGCCTATGGTAATGAAGGGATTAACTTCATCTTTGGTGGACTAGCAGATCCTTCAAATGTCGGCTTTATCTTTGCGGTGAAAGTGTTACCAATCATCGTCTTTTTCTCCGGTTTAATTTCTGTGCTTTATTACTTAGGCATTATGCAAGTTGTCATCAAAGTGATTGGCGGTGCATTGCAAGCCGCATTGGGCACATCTAAAGCAGAATCAATGTCTGCAGCAGCGAATATTTTCGTTGGCCAAACTGAAGCACCGTTAGTGGTTCGTCCTTACATTAAAAACATGACCCAATCTGAATTGTTCGCTATTATGGCGGGTGGTACAGCTTCTATCGCGGGTTCAGTGATGGCGGGTTATGCAGGAATGGGCGTGCCGTTGACTTACTTAATTGCCGCCTCTTTCATGGCTGCACCAGCAGGTTTATTATTTGCGAAAATTTTATTCCCACAAACTGAACAATTTACCGATAAACAACCTGAAACGGATGATAGCGAAAAACCGACTAACGTGCTTGAAGCAATGGCAGGCGGTGCGAGTGCCGGTATGCAATTAGCGTTAAACGTAGGTGCGATGTTAATCGCTTTCGTGGGTTTAATCGCTTTAATTAATGGTATCTTAGGTGGCGTAGGCGGTTGGTTCGGTTACGGTGATTTAACGTTACAATCAATCTTTGGTTGGATCTTCAAACCATTAGCCTACTTAATCGGTGTATCTTGGGATGAATCTGCAATTGCGGGTCAAATGATTGGTATGAAATTAGCCGTGAACGAATTCGTAGGTTACTTAGAGTTCGCGAAATATTTACAACCAGATACAGCGGTAGTATTAAGTGAAAAAACCAAAGCCATCATTACTTTCGCATTATGTGGTTTCGCTAACTTCAGCTCTATCGCAATCTTAATCGGTGGTATCGGTGGTATGGCACCAAATCGTCGTGGTGATGTGGCTCGCTTAGGTTTAAAAGCAGTTGTTGCAGGTACATTAGCTAACTTAATGAGTGCAACTATCGCAGGTTTATTCATCGAGTTAAGCGGCGTAGCAATGTAATTAAACTGTGGTGAAATTTGACCGCACTTTATCTCTCAACACCACGAATTGTTCGTGGTGTTGTACTTTAAAGCAGGCGAAAACGTTTGCTTAAATGATTTTTTATTTATCAATAAGAGGAAAAAACAATGACTCCACATATTAACGCTCCTGAAGGCGCATTTGCAGATGTTGTATTAATGCCAGGCGATCCGCTTCGTGCAAAATATATTGCGGAAACATTCTTAGAAGATGCGAAAGAAGTGACTAACGTTCGCAATATGTTGGGTTATACCGGTACTTATAAAGGTCGTCGTATCTCTGTTATGGGTCACGGTATGGGTATCCCATCTTGCTCAATTTATGCGAAAGAATTAATTACTGAATACGGTGTGAAGAAAATCATCCGTGTTGGTTCTTGTGGCGCTGTACGTATGGATGTTAAAGTACGTGATGTCATCATCGGCCTTGGTGCATGTACCGATTCAAAAGTAAACCGTATTCGTTTCAAAGATAACGATTTTGCTGCAATTGCTGATTTTGATATGGCACAAGCTGCGGTTCAAGCAGCAAAAGAAAAAGGTAAACAAGTTCGCGTAGGGAATCTCTTCTCTGCAGACTTATTCTACACGCCAGATTTCGACATGTTTGATGTGATGGAAAAATACGGCATCTTAGGCGTAGAAATGGAAGCAGCCGGTATCTATGGTGTAGCTGCAGAATATGGTGCAAAAGCACTTTGTATTTGTACCGTTTCAGATCATATTCGTACACACGAGCAAACCACTGCAGAAGAACGTCAATTAACCTTCAATGATATGATTGAGATTGCGTTAGAATCTGTATTAATTGGTGATAACGCATAATCTGTCTGATTGATAGAATAAAAAGTGCGGTCAAGTTTGATCTGACCGCTCTTTTGTTTTCTATGCTTACTATTTCTCATACCAAATTCGGTTCACATAGAGCACGACTTTGCCAGAGGGGGTCTCAACATGGATTTCAGCATCAACGCCTTTCCCAATTAAAGCACGCGCGACGGGAGAATCAATGGAGATCCAGTTTTTAGCAGGATCGAATTCATCGCAGCCGACAAGGCGATATTGCTTCACTTCGCCTTCTTCATCTTCTAGCTCAACCCACGCACCGAAAAATACTTTGCCTTCTTGTTTCGGATGGTAATCCACGATTTGTAGCACTTCTAAGCGTTTGGAAAGAAAACGCACGCGGCGATCAATTTCACGTAAGCGACGTTTGCCATAAATATATTCCGCGTTTTCACTGCGGTCACCAAGCGCGGCGGCATCTGAAACGGCTTGTGTGACTTTAGGGCGTTCTTCTTTCCATAAAAATTTAAGTTCTTGGTCAAGTGCAAGCCAGCCTTGACGAGTAATGTAATTTGATTTTGCCATAATGAAAATAAAAGAAATTTTTTTGAATTATATTTGAGCCTGTTGCCTAAAACCAGTATTCTATTCCCGTTTTTATCGAATCCTTTAATAACAAAGAAGTATGACAATGTTAAATCAACAAATTAGCCAAATTATTGCGGCAGAATTAACCGTTCAACCCCAACAAATCCTCGCGGCTATTCAATTATTAGATGATGGTAACACCATTCCATTTATCGCCCGTTATCGTAAAGAAGCCACAGGTGGCTTGGATGACACTCAACTTCGTCATTTTGAAACCCGTTTAATTTATTTGCGTGAATTAGAAGATCGTCGTCAAACCATTTTGAAATCTATTGAAGATCAAGGGAAATTGACCGATGAATTGCGTGACAAAATCCATGCGACACAAAGCAAAACTGAATTAGAAGATTTGTATTTGCCGTACAAACCTAAACGCCGTACGAAAGGGCAAATTGCGATTGAAGCCGGTCTTGAGCCATTAGCTGATTTACTTTGGAACGAGCCAAAAAATGATCCAGAATCAACCGCACTTTCCTTTGTTGATGCTGATAAAGGCGTAACAGACACCAAAGTCGCGCTTGATGGTGCACGCTATATTTTAATGGAGCGTTTTGCTGAAGATGCGGGTTTATTAGCGAAAGTCCGTGATTATTTAGCGAAGAATGCGGTTATTGTATCGAAAGTGATCGAAGGAAAAGAAACGGAAGGGACAAAATTCCAAGATTATTTCGACCACCAAGAATTATTGAAAAATGTGCCTTCTCACCGTGCATTAGCCATGTTCCGTGGACGTAATGAGGGCATTTTACAATTAAGCTTAAATGCTGATCCTGATGCGGAAGAGGGAAGTCGCCAAAGCTATTGTGAAGAGATTATTCGTGATTATTTAGATGTACGTTTCACGGGTCAGCCTGCGGATAAATGGCGTGAGCAAGTGATTGCGTGGACATGGAAAATTAAAGTTTCGTTGCATTTAGAAACGGAATTAATGGCAAGTTTACGTGAAAAAGCGGAAGAGGAAGCTATTGATGTTTTCGCCCGAAATCTGACCGCACTTTTAATGGCGGCACCCGCTGGCGCGAAAAGTACTATGGGCTTGGACCCGGGCTTACGTACAGGTGTTAAAGTTGCGGTGGTGGATAACACAGGTAAATTATTAGATACCACCACCATTTATCCACACACGGGGCGTGAAGCTGAAGCGCAAGTGGCGATTTTCAGCTTGATCCGCAAACATAACGTAGCGTTAATTGCCATTGGTAACGGTACCGCTTCTCGTGAAACAGAACGTTTTGCGAAAGATGTGATTAAAGAAATTAAAGAAAATAAACCGCAAACCGTTGTGGTGAGTGAAGCGGGCGCATCGGTTTATTCCGCCTCTGAATTTGCCGCAAATGAATTCCCGAATTTAGACGTATCTTTACGTGGTGCAGTATCTATTGCCCGCCGTTTACAAGATCCATTGGCGGAATTAGTGAAAATCGAACCGAAAGCCATTGGTGTAGGGCAATATCAACACGATGTAAACCAAACTCAACTTGCGCGTAAACTCGATGCGGTGGTGGAAGACTGTGTAAACGCAGTAGGTGTGGATTTGAATACGGCATCCGCGCCATTGCTCGCTCGCGTAGCTGGTATGACAAAAACCTTAGCGCAAAACATTGTGGAATACCGTGATGAAAATGGGCGTTTTGAAAGCCGCAGCGAATTGAAAAAAGTGCCTCGTTTAGGGCCAAAAGCCTTTGAGCAATGTGCGGGCTTTATGCGTATTGCTGAAGGTAAAAATCCACTTGATGCCTCTGGTGTTCACCCAGAAGCTTATCCTGTGGTCGAAAAAATATTGCAAACCACCGCGCAATCTATTCAAGATTTAATGGGTAATGCCGGTGTGGTACGTCAGCTTGATGCAAAACAATTTATTGATGAGCAATTTGGTTTACCGACCGTCCAAGATATTTTCAAAGAGTTGGAAAAACCAGGGCGCGATCCGCGTGGTGAGTTTAAAACTGCTGTATTTGCAGAAGGTGTGGAAGAAATCACCGATTTAAAACCAGGTATGATTTTAGAAGGTACCGTCACCAATGTGACTAACTTCGGCGCATTTGTTGATATTGGTGTTCACCAAGACGGTTTAGTACATATTTCATCATTAAGCGATAAATTCGTAGAAGATCCACATCAAGTGGTGAAAACTGGCGATATCGTGAAAGTGAAAGTCTTAGAAGTGGATGTGCCACGTAAACGTATTGCGTTGACAATGCGATTAGATGAAAGTGCGGTCAAAAATGACGGCAAATCTGACCGCACTTTAAGTGCCAAACCAAGAAGTAATGCACCTCGCCAAGATCGCAATCCAAGAGGAAATAGTGCAATGGGTAATGCCTTTGCCGATGCGTTGAAAAATTGGAAAAAATAATTTCGTCATTTAGATGAACATTGTGGCCAAATAGGCGTACAATAAAGGGGATCTGGTCAATCATCCAATCCCCTTTTTTATTTCAAAAGGAATATGCTTATGAAAAAAGGTATTCTTGGGCCGCATGAAGGCAAGGAGCTGGAATTAATGTTAAGGGGCGAAAAGCAAGTGGCATTATTCAATCAGGAGCTTGGTATTCCTGATGCCTTTATCCCTTATCTTGAGCAAGGAATGCTTCATTCAAAAACGGTGCAGCGTCATATTAATGATGTTTGCTTAACTGATTTTATTGTCTATTTACCCCAATCTCTTGCACTCGCTGAACAAATGGAAGTGTTACTTCCTGCAAGCATTGTGAATGGTTTCGATCCAAAAGTGGAACGTGAAATTGGACGAATTCTTGGCTACCGAGAAAAAGATATCGAATACTACATTCAGCATTTTCAAGATAATTTAGAGAAGTATCGACAGCAATATAGTTAATTGATCAAAATGAAACTAAAACATGTTCAATACTTAGAATATTAAAATAATATTTTGTGATAATTGCCGTTAGCACCAACAAAAGTGCGGTTCTAAATAGAAAATAGTTTGACCGCATTTTTGTTCTTTGAGAGAGATTAATCTTGTAATAGTCCACTATTAAACATCGGCAATCCCATGGTTTTTAAGCTGTCACGATAAATACCCAGTAAGTCTTTCTCCGTGATTTTTTGTAACTGATCTAACGGTTTATCTAATGCTGCTACCGTTTCAATCACAAGACCTTGTGGACCAGATTCTTGCGTCGCGATTTCAAATAACGCTTGTCCACGACGAACATGGCTACCTGAGCTAATTAACACGGCATGTTTGATTTTGTGTTTCGCTAAAGAGTAACGAGAGAAAAGTGCATTTTCGACTGTTGAACGTGCATAGTTATCCGAATAAATACGGCTTGCATCAATGCCTTTCTCAATCAACCATTGCTTCATCAAATCCCCTTCGGTTTTATTGTTTTGTGGCACACCGCCTGTCACAATAATTAACGCATCTGGATTTTGATTCGCAATTTCTAAGGTTTTCTCTAAACGTTGCACTAAAATATCATGCATGCTGCCATCTGGATTTAAAGCGTAACCCAATGTAATAATCGCCGATTGCGCCGGTAACTTGGTTTCGAGTTTATCGGTAATTGGTTGATTAGCCGCTTTATCAATCACGGCAAAAACTTTTTCTAATTTGCTTGCGCTTTCTGGGGAAAGTTGTTTTAAGCGTTCTAAATGTTTTGTCGCTTCCGCTTGGTTGCCTTTAAAACGATTCCATGCTGCCAAGTAAGTATGTGCTTTCACATCATCTGGCGCCACATCAAGCACTTTTTGGTAAAGCTCAATGGCTTTATCTGTATTACCGTTATAAATATTGGCATTCGCTGCGCCAAACAAAAAATCCACACGATAAGGCTCAAGCTTATACGCTTCCAATAAAAGATCCGCAATACGCTCCATATTAGAAGGAAGTTTCGCCGTAAAACCTGCATTTGACACACGAGCCGGCGAGTTTTGGATTTTCACTGCTTGTTCAAGCAACTCATCCACAACCTGTCTTTGAGTAAGAAGTTGTTGGTAATTTAATTGAGGCTCAAGCACTTTCACTTCTGCCGTGCTGGCAAAGCTGTTGACCGCAAGGGATGAAAGCACAGCAAGTAAGGAAACTTTGAAGATTTTTTGCATAATTAATTCTCCATATTGGATTGAATAACAAAAAGAGCGGTCACTTTTTTTTATCAGTTTCCGCTCTTTTCACTAAACTTGATTCATTGACATACACAATAATGTTAATGGATGGATACAAGTCACGTTAGATGACATATCGATCTGCCATTTACAAGTTTGGCATTCAGAGATTACGTAATCAAATCCGCCTGCATTGATGTTATCGAATAAGTTTTTACCGATAGATTGGGAAACCTCGTAGTTTTCTGCTTTGAAACCGTATGTCCCTGCGATACCACAACATTGTGATGGCAACATCACCACTTCTAAACCTGGAATTTGTTTTAACACTTCCAAGGTGTATGGTGCCCAACCCGCTTTATCCACGTGACATGCGGTGTGATAAGCCACACGCAATTTCAATGGTTTAAGCGGTAAGGTTTTACCTTCTTTAAAGAGTTGATATAAGAAGGGTGTCACCATGTGAATATGCGGACGAACTTTCGCATTATCGATACCTAAAATATGATGATATTCATCACGTAAATTTAAGGTACAACTTGATGCTTCACTGATCACATCCAAGCCATTTTCATCCACCATTTTGCTGATGTAATCGGTGTTAAATTGCGCTATTTTCTTCGCACGTTCTGGGAATTGGTTCACGCTTAATGGCAAGCCACAGCATTTTTCTTTTTCCAATAACACCACGCCAATATTCATAGCATTGAACACTTGAATAAATTCTTTACCCAATTGTGGATTATTGTAGTTCACATAACAACCGTGATAATAGGCCACTTTGCGTTCAAATTTTTGTTGGCTTTCCACCATTTTTTTCATATACCAGCTGCGGAACGTACCAAAGGAATATTTTGGTAACGTACGATGGCGGCTAATTTTCAATGCTTTTTCCAACACAAATTTTGTCGCTTTCAAACCAGTGATGGTATTCACAATCGGCGCAAGTGGTGTATTAAGCGAACCCATAATATCGGTGTTACTTAAAATCGCATCACGTAATTTTTGCACGGTTGGCTTGTGTTGTTGAGCAAGGTATTTGTTTCTTGCACGAACGATAATGTCACCAATTTTTACATCAGATGGACACGCAATTTCACAACGTTTACAGTTAGTACAGTATTTCAATGCTTCATCATAAAGCTCAGCTGATTTTAGGCGTAAACGCTCACCATCCGGCCCCGATTGTTTTGGACCTGGGTAGTTTGGATTTTGACGCGAAACCGGACATACCGCTGTACAAGCTGTACATTTAATGCAGCTCTCAAAACTTTCATCAAAAGCATCATGATGTTGTGGTGCATTAAGGGATTGTTTTGCATTTTCAATTAATTGTTGAATGTTCATAACGCCTCCTTAATGTATGTTGTGAAGAATTTCATCCGCAACAGCAAGCGCTGTTACCACTGCCACGCCTGAACCACAACCGAGTTCTAGCGCATTAAAACCACCAATCACATTACCCACCGCATATAAATTCGTTAAAAATTGACCGCTCTTTTGTACTTGGCATTGCGCATTAATCGCCACGCCTGCAGATTGGTATGGTTGTGGATTTGAGAAACGGTGATCTGTCCAAGTAAAGCGATCGGTATCGTTAAAGCCTTCAACACCGATGATGTCAGAATGGAATACGGGCTCGTAGATTTTATCGAATTCAGAAACTAAACCTTTACTGAAGAAACTGCCGGAAGCTAAGACAAAATGCTCAGCCGTGATTTCTTCCTCTTCATGCAAACGCGTTTGAATAGCACGAACTTTGTTGCCATGAAAATGTGCTTTTAATGCGCTATCACCATTCATCATGAGTCCGCCTAATTTCTCAAAACGATGGCGTAATTGAATACGTTGACGCATACCTAATAAAGAAGGTGGTAAAGTTGGCAATTCAAATAATGGCAAGCCAGTTGCTTTGCGAAGTGATTCCATAAACTCTTGATTTTCTAAACCGAAACAAGCTGGTAGGAAAATTGCTTCAGTGCCTTTGGCTGCTTCTTTCATTTCAGCCACCAGATCATCAAATTTCAGTTTATATTCTAAAACTTGTGCAATATTTACACTGCGGAATTCGCGCGAATTTGCACGTAACTGATCCAATTCAGGAATATTTAAAAAGCCTGTTTTCACTTCACAATGAGCAAATTGTGGATTGAGTGTAAGGTTATCCGCCAATAATTCTGGTTGGAAATCGTGATAGCCTTCAATGCCTAAAACCGCAATTTTTTTATACGGGAATGGTGTTTCGCCTTGTACAGTTGGCACACTATTTGGTGAAAGCCATGCACCACGTAAGCTACCTAAACCCGTTACGCGAAGATGATTTTCTGCACTTGAGCCAATTAAATCTAAATTTAACGATTCCGCTAATTTTTCGAAATCTTGTGCTTTCGCTAATACACGTTCAGCCCCCATGATGCTATAGGGGTGTTGTGATAATTGAGCGGAAAGTGCGGTCAAATTTTCAGAAATATTTTTAACAAACGCACCATTTGGTAAACGGCTTAATAAATCTAATGAGCCGGATGCAAAATCAATCGCCGCTTGGCCGTTATTAATAATGACACAACGTTTGCCTTGTTCTTGTAGGGCGATGCCGCAAGTTAAACCTGCAAGGCCACCACCAATAATCACTACATCAAAATTCATTGTTATCCGTCCCTTGCTGTTTGTCAGTTTCAAGCGGTTGAACATCATTTAAGCCCAACACACTGCCATACATCCATGAAGTAAATTCGGCTTCACGAATCGCTTCACCCCATGCAATAGGCTCAATACCGCGCCAACGCTCTTCCATGAAAGAGGTTAATTGTGTAGTAGATTGGCGAGGTGTTGCCACGTCAAAACGGTTCATTAAACCCGCCGCACGGCATGCGCAAAGCTCAGCTTGGCAAGTCCCCATCCCCACACGAGTACGGCGACGTAAATCCACTAAGTTATTGACATTTAATTCATCCACGGCATAACGTACTTCACCTGCTGTCACCGCTTCACATTCACACACCATTGAACGATCAAGACGTTCTTTATCTAATAAGCGAGTGGCACGAGAACCATGACGATACACCGCTGAATAACGAATCGTACTTGGAAGAGAAATGACTTTCTGATTGGTTTCTGCACGGCTTTCACTTGAACCCGGTAATGGACGCTCAGCGGTTGTACAGCGTGCTGTCTTATTGAGTTTTTTACAAACAAGATCCGTTGCCCATTCTGCCATTAAGCGATAAGTCATTAATTTACCACCCGTGATGGTGATAAAGCCGTCTAAGCCGTCACGTTCTGCGTGGTCAAGTAACACAATACCACGACTTACGTTACGACCAGATGGGTCATCATCTGTCGCCACCAACGGACGCACGCCTGCATAAGCACGTAATACGCGAGTATGACGCAAGCTCGGCGCAAGTTTTTCCCCTTCACGGAAAAGAATATCCACTTCTTCTGGAGTCACTTCCATATTATCAATTTGATCGTAAGGAATACGGCTAGAGGTTGTACCGATAACACAAATGGTATCACCCGGCACAAGAATGTCCGCATCCGCTGGTTTACGACAACGGTTAATGACCATTTTGTTGATGCGGTGCCCCATGACAAGTAATGCGCCTTTGGCTGGAAACATTTTGATTTTGAGATCGGCATATTCTGCAATGCCTTGTCCCCAAATACCACCTGCATTGACGACTAATGGCGCAAAGAATTTACGCTTTACACGATTTTTGTGATCGTAAACATCCACACCGATTACTTTGCCCCCTTCGCGAATTAAGTTTTTCACTTCGCAATAAGTGAACATTTTCGCGCCATTTTCGGTAGCATCCATCACATTTGAGGCTGTTAAACGGAAAGGATCGATTGAACCATCTGGCACAACTACTGCACCCACTAAATCAGGGTTTACTGATGGTTCCATAATCTGGGCAAGTTTAGGATCAATGGCAACAGCTTCAATACCGGATTTGGTACAACTTTCGATGAACGTTTTTTGATAATCAAGGGAATCTTCAGGTAAGGTGATAAATAAACCTTCTGTTTCATCCACACAGTGACGGGCGATATTGCGCAGAATTTTATTTTCTTTAATACATTCTTCTGCGGATTCCTGATCGTTTACGGCATAACGCGCCCCACTATGTAACAAACCGTGGTTACGACCTGTTGCACCTGTCGCGATATCACGACGCTCTAATAAAATACAGTTAATTCCACGCAATGCGCAGTCACGAGCAATCCCCGCACCTGTTGCACCACCACCAATGATAATCACATCCGTCGAGATAGGTGAAAAATCGCCCACATCGCGATACATATTAGGTGATAATCCCATTGTTTCCCTCCAGCCCAAAATGAATAAAAAAGGAAAATAAACAAACAGACATTAAGTCTAAGGTTATTGTATGGGAGAGCGGTTAAATTCACAACATTTTGAGCGAAAAAGAAAGCTGTTTTGTGAGATAGATCACACAATTTTCGAATTCGCTCATTTATCAAAAAATATTTTGTGAAATTCATCACATTTTTGAATTATTTCCCTTTTTAATTTCTATTTTTATTTTATTATGCACGCTATCCCCAGCATGGGGGTGGACTCATAATTAAAATGATTTTGGAGAAAATTATGTTTGGACCATTTAAACCCGCACCGCATATTGCGGAACTTCCTGCGGAGAAAATTGATTCCACGTATAAACGCTTACGTTGGCAAGTGTTTGCAGGGATCTTCTTTGGTTATGCCGCTTACTATTTTGTACGTGCAAACTTTGACTTAGCACAACCTGGTTTAATTCAAGCCGGCTTGTACTCAAAAGCGGAATTAGGTGTTATCGGCTCAGCAGCCGGTCTTGCCTACGGTTTATCTAAGTTCGTCATGGCAGGTATGTCTGACCGTTCGAACCCTCGTGTATTCTTACCATTTGGTTTATTGCTTTCTGGTCTTTGTATGACCATGATGGGTTTATTCCCATGGGCAACTTCAGGCATTGCCATCATGTGGGTAATGATCTTCTTAAATGGTTGGTTCCAAGGTATGGGTTGGCCTCCATGTGGTCGTACAATGGTACACTGGTGGTCTAAATCAGAACGCGGTACTATCGTATCTATCTGGAATACCGCGCATAACATCGGTGGTATGATGCCAGGTGCAATGGTGCTATTAGCAAGTGCTATCTTCTTCAGCACTCACGGCGTTGAAGCACAAGCAAAAGACATTTGGCAACAATCTCTCTACTATCCGGGTATTGCTGCAATGATCTGCGCAATTCCTGTTTACTTCGTCATGCGTGACACGCCACAATCTTGTGGTTTACCGTCAATCGAAAAATGGCGTAATGACTACCCAGATGACTATAACGAAAAAACTTACGAAAACGATTTAAGCACAAAAGAAATCTTCGTCACTTATGTATTGAAAAACAAATTGTTATGGTACATTGCGATTGCTAACGTATTCGTATACTTAATCCGCTACGGTGTATTAAAATGGTCTCCGGTTTACTTAAGTGAAGTGAAACACTTCAACATCAAAGGTACCGCATGGGCCTACACAATCTATGAATTAGCAGCGGTTCCAGGTACATTATTATGTGGTTGGGTATCAGATAAAGTCTTCAAAGGTAAACGTGGTTTAACCGGTTTCATCTTCATGATCTTAACTACAGCAGCTGTAGTGGCATACTGGATGAACCCAGCTACACCTGAAGCAGAGCTTGCAAACTATGCAGCTTGGTATGAAAACCCATATCAATTAACTGACTTCATCTTAATGACCTTAATCGGCTTCTTAATCTACGGTCCTGTAATGTTAATCGGCTTACACGCGCTTGAGCTTGCACCGAAAAAAGCAGCAGGTACAGCAGCAGGTTTCACCGGTTTATTCGGTTACTTAGGTGGTACTGTATCAGCGTCAGCTGTTATCGGTTGGGCAGCACAACACTATGGCTGGGACGGCGGTTTCTACGTCATGATCGGTGGTGGTGTCTTAGCGGTGTTATTACTCTTCATAGTAATGGTTGAAGAAGGCAAACACAAAGCGAAATTAGGCGATACCTACGGTAAATAATCTATAAGTTAAAGGCGACAGGCGAAGGCTTGTCGCCTTTTTTATTACAAAAAAACAACTGAATTTTTAACCGCACTTTCAAGGAGAAATGCTTATGAAACTCAAAACTTTAGCGCTTTCTTTATTAGCTGCAGGCGTACTTGCAGGATGTAGCGCACACTCTTCTGTGGACACGATGAAATCAGACAAAATTATCATTGCTCACCGTGGTGCAAGTGGTTACTTACCAGAGCATACACTTGAGTCTAAAGCGCTTGCATTCGCACAACATGCAGACTACTTAGAACAAGACTTAGCGATGACAAAAGATGGTCGTTTAGTGGTTATCCATGACCACTTCTTAGACGGTTTAACTGACGTTGCGCAAAAATTCCCAAATCGTCATCGTAAAGATGGTCGTTACTATGTAATCGACTTCACCTTAAAAGAAATTCAAAGTTTAAATATGACTGAAAACTTTGAAACTAAAGATGGCAAACAAACTCAAGTTTACCCAGGACGTTTCCCACTTTGGAAATCACATTTCAGAATTCACACTTTTGAAGATGAAATCGAATTCATCCAAGGTTTAGAAAAATCGACTGGTAAAAAAGTGGGTATCTATCCTGAAATCAAAGCGCCTTGGTTCCACCACCAAAACGGCAAAGACATTGCAGTTGAAACCCTTAAAGTGTTGAAAAAATACGGTTATGACAAGAAATCTGACATGGTTTACTTACAAACCTTCGACTTCAATGAGTTAAAACGTATTAAAAACGAATTGCTACCAAAAATGGGTATGGATTTAAAACTTGTTCAATTAGTGGCATACACCGATTGGCATGAAACTGAAGAAAAAGATGCGAAAGGCAAATGGGTGAACTACGATTACGATTGGATGTTCAAACCAGGTGCAATGGCTGAAGTCGTGAAATATGCTGACGGCGTTGGTCCAGGCTGGTACATGTTAGTGGATAAAGAAAAATCTAAACCAGGCAACATCGTGTACACCCCATTAGTGAAAGAACTCGCACAATACAAAGTGGAATTACACCCATACACTGTGCGTAAAGATGCGTTACCTGAATTCTTCACTGATGTAAATCAAATGTACGATGCGTTATTGAATAAATCTGGTGCAACCGGTGTATTCACCGACTTCCCAGATACAGGCGTTGAATTTTTGAAAAAACAAAAATAATACATAAGCAAAAGTAATAAAAAGAGCGGTCAAAATTCGTTATGATTTTTGGCCGCTTTTTCTTATTCTGAATGTCTATCTATGAAAGATATCTACGTAACTACTATAAGGCTTCACTTTTTGTTTTGTTTCTTTCTAGTCTCTAATAATTTTTTTAGATTTTCATCATTTTCTATTACTTGAATTATAAACTTTCCCCTGATCTCTTCTTTTATTAATTCTTCTATAATCTTTAAATTTGATAAATCACCTTCAAATTTAATCGTAGGAGATGAATATCTCCTACTTCTTGCAAGTCCGAAAGGTAAATCACTCTCTACATACTCATTTGCTTTTTTAGAGGATTTCATTTTTGATAAATTATTTATAGATTCCTCTATATTCTTTGTTATTCCTAGCCCTATCGCATCACGAAACTGGTAGTTTAAATATTGCTCTAATCCTTTAACCATCGGATACTCATATAAACTAACTTCATAATACATCCTATTTTCACTCTGAATTAACCTATCTAATTCCACATCTAATAATTTTAATTGCTTTTTTAATTCTTCATCATCTAAATCTGAGGAACTGTATAATAAGTTACTTATGTTACGTTGATACATTTCCGATACAGAATATTGCATTTCGTATTCTGAATAAATATGTGTTAGCCAATTATATAAGCTCTTGGCAACCTCTATTTGACCTGAATTACCAAAACGTTCCAGCTCCCCAAAATATTTAGAATAATCATTTATTGCATCTTTAAACTTTTCAGTTGGTTCTTTAAGTTGATAAGAAGTTAATCCATATTTTTCTGATAGTATTTGATGATAATTCGAGTAAGCATCTTGTATCTTATTAAACACTTCAGAGTTTTTATCATATAATCCCTTATATATTTGCTCTACAAATACTTGTTGCTTGTCTTTCTGCTCAAAATATCTACCACCAAAGAACCCTATTGCACTAAAAGCTGATGCTACTAAAGCTTTAATAATAATTTCCTTTATAGACATAAAATAACCTCTATTATTTTATACAAAAACATATATCGTTAAAATTCAACACTCGCATTCATAAAAATTACTATTTAATCGCTATATTCAGCTCAATCATCTTAGATACTATGCATCAGTTATGACACTGAGTACAAGATCTGGAGAAATTATCACGACAATTACCTTATAAATACTATTAATCTCTTCTCTGTTATTAAGTTTCTTTCTATATTTATAGTAACAAAAAGGCTTGCCTTTTATCCCAGCAAGCCTTTTAAAATAAAAAAATTAAGCAAATTGTTTTTTATTCTCTAAATAGCGTTTCGCACATTCTGCTGCAGCAACTAAGCCGCCTGCCATCATAATAATATCTTTAATCACGAGTCGGCCGGCACCTGAGAGATATGGGAAGCCATAATTAGGTGTTGGGAAGTCCCCTCCTAAATTCGGCACCCAGGTTTCTGGCGTAAATATCAGGAACGACAGTGTGACTATCGACATGCCAAAGGTGAGCAAGCCTCCAAATAAACCGAGCGTTGGAGACCAAATTCCCGCTAATACTAAAATACCAATGGTCACGATCATCGCACCAATAATATAAGATGCAGTATAGGTGCCATTAGCTTTATGCCATTCAATATTTTTTGCGACCATTTTGCCTTCAGGGTTTTTGTATAAGGTATATTCTTTTACTAAAACACCCTTATCATTTTCTACCATGTTCGCTCCATTTTTGTAAAGGAAGCTTAAGAAAGGACTATTTGACACAAAGTGTGCAATACCATCGGCCTCATATTGGCAAACTTTTAAACCTCCAATCCAAACCATCACCACACAAATCGCAATGCGGATAAAGTTAATAAATTGACGTTGCAATGGCGCAACAATATTAGCTAGCAATGTAACTAAACTACTCATTAAGAACTCCTCATATAGTTCAATGGATATAACGGGCATAATGCCCAAGAATTTTTATATAAACATTAACAATATTACTCTCTAATATTGTTGGTATTTTTTATTACTAAAATTTATGCAATAAAAAAGAGATACCAATTGCTTAGTATCTCTTATTTTTAATTAATTTTCCGTGATCAATTTCACATTATTTGAAATTCACTCTCGCATTTCTAAAAATTCGCATCCAAGCACCATCTTCAGACCAATCTTCTGGGTACCATGAGTTGCTCACCGCACGGAATACACGTTCTGGGTGTGGCATCATCGCGGCAATACGACCATCGACGTTAGAAATGGCAGTAATACCTAATGCTGAGCCATTCGGGTTAGCTGGATAGGTTTCAGTCACGTTTAAATGACTGTCGATATATTGTGCCACAATCAAGTTTTGCGCTTGAAGTGCGATCAAATTCTCAGGTGTTTTAAATTCTACGCGTCCTTCACCATGAGAAACCGCAATCGGCATATGGGAACCTGCCATGCCTTTAAACCACAATGAGTTGGTGTCGTTGATTTTCACCATCGCAGCACGTGCTTCAAAACGTTCTGATTTATTACGCACGAAACGTGGCCAATTTTCCGCACCTGGGATGATTTCTGCCAGGGTGGAGATAAATTGACAGCCGTTACATACGCCTAATGAAAGGGTGTTTTCATTGGCGAAGAATTGGCTGAATTGATCGCGTAATTGTGGGTTGAATAAAATGGATTTCGCCCAGCCGCCACCTGCGCCCAATACGTCACCGTAAGAGAAACCACCACAGGCCACCATCGTATTGAATTCGTTTAAGTTGTAACGACCTGTCATTAAATCGCTCATGTGAACATCAATCGCGGCAAAGCCTGCACGATCAAAAGCTGCTGCCATTTCAACATGACTATTCACGCCTTGTTCACGTAATACTGCCACTTTTGGTTTCACGCCTTTGCTGATGTAAGGCGCAGCAATATCTTCATTCACGTCATAAGTTAAGTAAGCTGATAATCCTTTGTTGTCTGTGGCTTTTTTCGCTTCAAATTCTTGGTCAGCACATTCTGGATTATCGCGTAAGCGTTGCATTTGGTGAGTGAGTTCTGCCCAAATACTGCGTAATTCAGAGCGTTTTTCGCTTAATAGTTTTTTGCTGCCACGTGTGATTTCAAAACGATCTTCTAAGCTAACAGAACCGAGTTCATAAGTTAAGCCAAGCAAGTCATGGGCTTTTAATACCTCACGCACGGCGCTTAATTCGTTTTCAGAGACTTGGATCACCGCACCTAATTCTTCATTGAATAACACGGCTAAATCATTGTCGCCTAAGGCTGAAATATCCACATCCACGCCACAGTTACCCGTAAATGCCATTTCTGCAATCGTGGTAATTAAACCACCGTCTGAACGGTCGTGGTAAGCCAATAATTTACGTTCTGCTACTAATGATTGCATTGCATCGAAGAAGTTTTTCAGTTTGGCTACATTCACCACATCGGCAGGTTTATCACCTAATTGTTTATACACTTGCGCAAGTGCGGTCGCGCCTAAGCGATTTTTTCTTTCGCCTAAATCAATCAACAATAAACGGCTTGCGCCTTTGTCTGTACGTAATTGAGGTGTCACGGTTTTGCGGACATCTTCCACGCGCGCAAAAGATGAAATCACTAAAGAAAGCGGCGCTGTTACTGATTTTTTCTCGCCATTTTCTTCCCAAGTGGTTTTCATCGACATAGAGTCTTTACCCACTGGAATGGTAATGCCTAATGCAGGACAAAGCTCTTCACCGACTGCTTTAACCGCTTCATATAAGCCGGCATCTTCACCGCCATGGCCCGCTGCAGACATCCAGTTTGCAGACAGTTTGATACGTTTAATATCGCCAATATTGGTGCCCGCAATGTTGGTAATGGATTCAGCCACCGCTAAACGTGCAGAAGCGCCAAAGTCTAATAATGCCACGGGTGCACGTTCGCCCATTGCCATGGCTTCACCATGATAGCTGTCTAATGAAGCGGTTGTGACAGCCACATCAGACACGGGGATTTGCCATGGGCCGACCATTTGATCACGTGCCACCATACCAGTTACCGAACGGTCGCCAATGGTAATTAAGAAGGTTTTTTCTGCCACCACCGGTAAGCGTAATACGCGATGGAAGGCTTCTTTTAATTGAATATTTTCCGTTGCAAGCGGTCGATTTTCGACAGTTTTTAACGAAACCTCACGCGTCATTTTCGGCGTTTTGCCTAATAACACATTCATCGGTAAATCAATTGGGTTATTATCGAAATGACTATCGTGTAAGGTTAAATGTTTCTCTTCCGTTGCCTCGCCAATGACCGCAAACGGTGCACGCTCACGTTCACAAAGTGCGGTAAATAATTCGAGTTTTTCTGGTGCAACCGCTAATACATAACGTTCTTGCGATTCGTTACACCAAATTTCCAATGGTGACATGCCTTTTTCATCGCAAAGGATAGAGCGTAAATCAAATTTACCGCCACGTTCGCCATCGTGTACCAATTCAGGCATTGCGTTGGATAAACCACCCGCCCCCACGTCATGGATAAAGAGAATTGGGTTTTCATCGCCTAATTGCCAGCAACGGTCAATCACCTCTTGGCAACGGCGTTCCATTTCTGGGTTTTCACGTTGAACAGAAGCAAAATCTAAATCTTCTTTTGATTTCCCGCTGTCCATGGAAGAAGCAGCGCCACCACCTAAGCCGATATTCATGGCTGGGCCACCTAATACGATCAATTTCGCACCAACGGGGATTTCGCCTTTTTGAACATGTTCGCCACGAATATTGCCGATACCACCCGCTAACATAATCGGCTTGTGATAACCACGCACTTCTTCGCCGTTGAAGCTGTTGACTTTCTCTTCATAGGTACGGAAATAACCTAATAACGCAGGGCGACCGAACTCGTTGTTAAATGCTGCGCCACCTAATGGGCCTTCAATCATAATATCTAAGGCTGAAGCAATACGGTTTGGTTTAGAAAGCGGATTTTCCCAAGGTTGTTCAAAGTTTGGAATGATAAGGTTTGATACGGAGAAACCGGTTAAACCTGCTTTTGGTTTTGCACCACGACCTGTTGCCCCCTCATCACGAATCTCACCGCCCGAACCAGTTGCGGCACCCGGGAATGGCGAAATTGCGGTCGGGTGATTATGGGTTTCCACTTTCATTAAGATATGCGCATCTTCATTGTGGTAACGATATTGCCCATCTTGATCCGCAAAGAAACGGCCGACTTTTGAGCCTTCCATTACTGCAGCATTATCTTTATAGGCTGAAAGCACGAAATCAGGGGTTTTCTCAAAGGTATTCTTAATCATTTTAAACAGGGATTTATCCTGTTTTTTGCCATCAATAATCCAATCGGCATTAAAGATTTTATGGCGGCAGTGTTCAGAGTTGGCTTGTGCGAACATATAAAGTTCAATATCGTGTGGATTGCGCCCTAATTGGGTGAAGTTTTCCACCAAATAATCAATTTCATCTTCTGCCAGTGCCAAACCTAATTCTACGTTGGCTGTCACCAAAGCTTCGCGTCCACCTTTTAAAATATCCACCGTTTTGAACGGTTTCGGATCTTGATGACGGAATAAGATCTCTGCATCTTCAGGACGACGCACCACGGTTTCCATCATTCGATCGTGTAAAAGTGCGGTCAATTTTTCAGTTGTTTTTTCATCAAGCGGTTGGCTTAACTCAAAATAATACGCCAAACCACGCTCAATACGCTCCACTTCACTTAAACCACAGTTATGCGCAATATCGGTCGCTTTAGAAGACCAAGAAGAAATCGTGCCAACGCGTGGAATCACGATAAAAGTTTCTCCTTTGGCGTCGTGTTCAGCCAAGGTTGGGCCGTAATGTAACAATGCTTTTAACTTAGCTTCCTGCTCGCTAACAAGCGGTCGATTTAATTCCACAAAATGCAAATATTCCGCATAAACCGATTTTACCGGTAATTGATTTTGTTGGAATTTTTGCATTAAGCCTTGGATACGAAATTCAGAAAGGGCGGGTGAGCCACGAAAAGTTTGAAACATACGGGTACCTTTGAGTTGTGTTTGAGATGAAAATCGCAGGCTATTATAAAGGAAAAACACCAAAACGAAAACGTTTGCGTCAATCATTTTAAAATGATTTTCAATGGGAGAAAGCATATAATCATCAAGCAATTTAAAACAATCCTAAAACTAACCGCACTTTGGGGCGTCACTATGATCATCAATGACATCAATTTCAACGATCTCTATCAACAACATCTAAAAGCCTGTAATCACTATAATCTTCCACCGACAAAATGGGATAAAAAAGCCTCTAAAATGGCTGAGAACTTAGTGGGCAAACCAAGCCGTTATAACGAGATCTTACTTAAAGCCATGAATGTGCAACCCAATGAAACTGTATTAGATATCGGCTGTGGCCCCGGCACGTTTGTGATTCCTTTAGCCCAACAATGCCAAGCTGTGTATGCCCTCGATTACAGCCAAGGCATGTTAGAGATGGTGCAACAATATAAAGAAAAGCATCAACTGAATAATATTACGCTTCTACATAAATCATGGTCAGATAACTGGGATGATGTACCTCAAGCGGATGTAATTCTCGCCTCTCGCTCGACGCTTGTCGATGATTTGGATGACATGATTGAAAAGCTGCAAAGTAAGGCAAAAAAGCGGGTCTTTTTAACCTCGGTGACACAACGCCATTTTCTCGATGAAGGCGTATTTGAAGCTATTGGCCGTGATGATGTAGGCTTCCCAACTTATATTTATTTAGTTAATCGCCTTTACCAAAAAGGCATTCACGCCAATGTGAGTTTTATTGAAACGGAGTCGGGCTATTTCCAAGGTGAAACCTTTGAGGATTTATTAAACTCCGTGGCGTTTTCTCTCGGCAATCTCACCGAAAAAGAAAAACAAGATTTAGCCCAATTCTATCAACAAAAACAAATACATAATGAACCGATAAAGCACGGACAACGCAAATGGGCGTTGATTTGGTGGGAGGTTTAACAAAATATAAGTATTGTAATTTACTTTTAAATTAAAACACTTAACCTTATAAAATTAACTAACTTATAGACAAATTAAATTTCTAATGATACAGTCCAGTCTGATACCTCTGAAGGTATTTTATGTCTACTTTTTCAATAAGGAATATTAGTATGTTTTCTTTAAATCATGTTTTAAAATTTGGTACTACAGCATTAGCCGTTTTAGTATTATCTGCGTGTGGTAGCAGCGGCGGTGGTAGTGATGCCCCAGATGTTTCAGCTTCAACCAATCAGACTAAGCAAAGTCAGCCAAGTACTACTGCTAATAATACGACTCAGCAACCAAGTACTACTTGCCAATAATACGACTCAGCAACCAAGTACTACTACCAATAATACAACTCAGCAACCAAGTACTACTACCAATAATACAACTCAGCAACCAAATACTACTGCCAATAACACGACTCAGCAACCAAGTACTACTGCCAATAATACGACTCAGCAACCAAGTACTACTGCCAATAATACGACTCAGCAACCAAGTACTACTACATCTACAAACAATCAGACAGCATCAAGCCAATCTACTCCAACTGAAAATGTGGCTCAACCATCAACCCCTAATACTCAAAGTGGTAATACTAATCGAGCACTCACAGATAAACATGCTAGTTTCGTCATACCTAAAAAAGGTGGAACTATTCACACCGCATCCATTTCTGGTAATCCAGATCTTTATGTGCTAGATGTTGAAGGTAAAAGTATTGATATAATTCCTGCCGGAATGGGGAATGGAAAGGTTCTCAAAATCACGGCAAACAATATTACCCGCATAGTTAACGGTTCATTATATAAAAATGTACGTTGGGGATTAATTACAGAGGATGGCTTAAATAATTATTACTTAGTCTCTTACGGTATCAATCCTACAACCGACATGCCAACTAGCGGTAACGCTACCTATGTTGGACAAGGTGTACACGGTTATGCAGATAGTGATTCAGCTATTGATACGTATCGCTTAAGTAACGCAAAATTTAATGTAAATTTTGCTGATAAATCATTTGAAGGTTCTATTACTCCAGATGATGGAAAAGCATTTGGCAATATCAACGAGGTTAAACTTTCTGCAAAAATTGATGGTAACCAATTCCACGGTAAAACTGCTGAAGGTACAGAAGCTGTCGGTCGTTTCTACGGAAATAACGCTAGTGAGTTAGCTGGTAGCTATGTAAATGAAAAAGCCTCTTACCTTGGGGTATTCGGCGCTCAAAAACAATAATTAGTTTTAATCTAAAATTAATAAAGCAAGCCTTGTGCTTGCTTTATTTTTATAAAATAAACATGGATAATGTAATAAATTAAAGAATCTCTAATAACTTCACAAAGTCATCAAACACCCAATCTGGATTTGATTCTGCAATTGGGATGTTGTAGTTGTATCCGTAAGTTAATCCCACAACCGGGCAACCTGCTGAATGTGCAGCGAGAATGTCATTTCGAGAGTCACCAACAAACAACACTTGGCGAGGCTCTACACCGAATTTACCACATAAATAATACAATGGGCCTGGATGTGGTTTAATCGCGGGTAATGATTGTCCACCAAGCATTTCACTGAATAAATGATCGATACCAAATGCGGCTAATACCGGCTGAACGTGACGAGTTGGTTTGTTCGTTACCACGGCTAAGGTATAACCGCGAGCCTTTAAGGTTTCCAATGTTTCTTTTACATTTGGATATAAACGACTCACATTGCAAAGATTTTCAGCATAATGCACATTAAAGCGCTCTTTCACTTGCTCGATTTCAGCCTCAGAGAATGTTTTACCCGTTTGCTCTTCAGTCCATTTTAAAGCACGTGCAATTAATACAGGTGCGCCATTACCGATCCAAGTTAAAACCTGTGCTTCTGATGCAGGGGCAAAACCAAAATCCGCTAATGCTGAATTCACGGATAATGCTAAATCCGGCAAGCTATTCACAAGCGTACCATCTAAATCAAAACCGATAACTTTAAATTGAGTCTTCATTACTACTACCTTTTATTTTACAGACGCTAATTGCGTACGCATTTGATCAATGATTTGTTTATAATCTGGTTTACCAAAAATCGCTGAGCCTGCCACAAACATATCTGCACCCGCTGCGGCGATTTCTGCAATATTATCCACTTTTACCCCACCATCAACTTCTAAACGGATATCTAAACCGCTTTCATCAATCAGATGACGTGCCTGTTGTAATTTTTTCAATGTTGAAGGTAAAAAAGATTGTCCACCAAATCCTGGATTCACGGACATTAACAAAATCACATCCACTTTATCTAATACATAATCCAAATAACTTAATGGTGTCGCAGGATTAAACACTAAACCCGCTTTACAGCCGTGATCACGAATGAGCTGTAAAGAGCGGTCAATATGTTCACTGGCTTCAGGATGAAAGGTAATGTAATCCGCACCGGCTTTGGCAAAATCAGGAATAATACGATCGACCGGTTTCACCATCAAATGCACGTCAATCGGTGCTTTAATACCATAATCACGTAAAGCTTTACACACCGCTGGGCCAAAGGTTAAATTCGGCACATAGTGATTATCCATTACATCAAAATGAATGACATCCGCACCAGCATTCAATACGTTTTGCACATCATCACCAAGGCGAGCAAGATCTGCAGAAAGGATAGAAGGGGCGATTAAATAAGGTTTCATTTGTCATCTCCTAAAGGATCAAAGTGCTTGTAGTTTACTACGTTGAGCTCAATTTTACCTTGATTATTTACAAGTTTTAGCTGAAAACAAAGAAAAAAATAACCGCACTTGATTCAATTGCCTCAAAGTGCGGTTGTTTTTTATCGTATTTTAAAAAGACCGATTAGTTTAATCCAATGATTTCCCAACGGTTGTGAGATTGACCATCGATTTTGCCTTTCTTCACGTTGGTGATGTAATCGATCATCATATTTTGGATCGTGCCTTTTTCACGGCCCATTGCCACTTTAGATTCCCAAAGTACCGGAATTTGTTGGCCTTCCCAAATCCCACCTTTACCGTTTAACTGAGCGAAACGATATGAGTTCATACCCACTTTTAATTTCATATCATCCGTTACCGGTTTACCGTCAGCAAGGGTTAAATCAACGATTTTGCTGCCTTGTGGATTACGTAAGTCAATTTTGTAATTTACGCCACCAAAAATGTCGTAAGTCACATATTTTGATTTTTTACGTTCCGCATTGTAACGGTATTCAGTGTCACTTGGTTGGATGGTATCGAAGTAGTTAGCTGACCATTCCATATATTCTTTCAATTGTTTACCGGTCAGTTCATAAACGGTGACATCACCGCCCGCATAACGATAGTTAAAGATGATGTCTTTTTTCTTGATATCGCCTTTATTCATGCGTGCTTTTTGGTGGTCAAAAGAGAAAGTCACCACATCTGCACCACTGTAATGTTGTTCAACATCATTAATGAATGAAGATAAACCGGTATCTTTTGAGAATGCCGCTGATACACCGTGTTTAGTCTCTTGTGGCACCATTTCGTTTTCGGTTTGACCAATCACCACGTTGTTTAATTCACGTAATTTCTCGTGGTAAGGTTTATAGATTTCCGCAATTTTCTTATCTGCTTCAAGTGCTTTAACTGGAACGGTTTTGGATTCTTTCTTCACCAATTTCACTTCTTTTTTATCGTTGATATCAAAAGTGAGATCCACTTCAGATACTACGGTACCGTAACGGTGTGGTTCAGTGATAAGGGTATTTTTAATGGTTTCACTTGGTACATCTTTGTGCATGTGACCCGCGATAACGACATCAATGCCGTCTACTGCATTGATCACATCACGCATACCGGTGTCTGGAATCTTGTTTTCATTGTCGATACCCATGTGAGCAATCACAATAATTGCATCAACACCTTTCGCCTTTAACTTCTCAACTTGTGTACGTGCTTCTTCAGTTGGTGAAGTAAATTTCATGTCTTTTAAGTTGCCTGTGTCTTCTTCAAATTTTGCTGACATTGGGGTACTTAAACCGATAATCCCTAGTTTCACGCCATCTTTTTCAATGATGGTTGTCGCATCAATATAACGTTTGTCGTTTTTCTTATAATAGAAGTTTGCGGTTAATTTTTTTGCTTTGATGTCTTTTAAGATTTCATCTAATGCTTCCATCCCAAAATTAAACTCGTGGTTACCAAGTACGAAAACATCGTATTTCATTTCGTTTAATACTTTTGGAATTGGGTGATCTTTGTAATATTTTTTATCTTTTGCGAACACATCGACTTGGTTATCTTGGATCGCATCGCCCACATCCACTAACACCACGTTTTTGTTGTTTTTACGCACATCTTTCACATAAGTTGCGATTTGCGCATAAGAACCAGATTTGTCATCTACGTCTGCGCCATAGCTCCAAGGTACAACGCGACCGTGAATATCAGAGGTACCCAATATTTTAATATTTACTTCTTGTGCCATTGCTGTACTCACAGCAGAAAGCGCAAATAATGAGCAAAGTAATTTTTTCATAAAATTTCCTTTAAAGTGCACAAAGTGCGGTTAAAAATGCGGGAGAATTATAGCGATGAATTGATTACCAACATAATTTTATTTTGAAGAAAAATAAAATTTGTGAGCGTGATCACATTTCATTTGGAGGATTAATGTCCTGTTTGAGAAAACAAGTTAATCACTAAAACACCGCTGATAATCAATGCCATACCAATCAGCCCAGCAGTATCAATTTTCTGACCAAAAGCGAAATACGCCACAATGGCCGTCAAAACAATGCCAACACCCGACCAAATGGCGTAAACCAACCCCACGGAAAGGGTACGGAATACAAGGGAGACAAAATAAAACGAAATGGCATACAAGGTTAATGAGCCAATTGTAGGTAAAAGTTTGGTAAAGCCATCGCTGACTTTTAATAAATTCGTTGCCACGATTTCAAGGCAAATAGAGATAGCAAGTAATGTCCAAGGATTCATATAAATCAAAAAGTAAAATAGAAAAACACTATTCTACCTTAAGCGACTGATGGATGTAACCGAATTTGGCGCGCCATGGCTTGCATATAAGGTGCCGTTTGTTCAAAGAAATAACGGTAAGAGGCACATACATAATTATGTGAATTAGGTTCATTTTATTACATAAAAAAACACCCCTCATAGAGGGGTGTTTGATTATAACGATCTTAGATAAGTTAGATTACTTGAATACCTTGTTCAATATAAACTAATTCAGTCGTAATCGTACCTGTATTACCGCTGGTGTAAGAATACACATCATAGGTAACACCATCTACAGTCTCTTCGGCTCCTTTCGCCCATGTACCCACATTTGAACCTGCGATACCTTTAGAGGTATCTTTCAAGTTTTGTGCTGTATCGTCATAGTTATTGTTATTACCTAAATCGACAGTATCTAATGATGTACCACGGATGTAGACCTTCGCAAGCGTATCACCATCTTGTTGTAAGTCTGATAATCTAATGTTAATGTCTTGACGACCATCTGCTGTTAAATCAAAGATTTCAACATTTTTGAAGTTAGACATTTCATAGCTATGACCGACTTCTTTTAATACGGCAATATCATTACCTTCGCCACCATCAACTGTACCACCAGTTACACGATCACTGAAGTTAACAATATCATCGCCTGCACCAAGATTAATTGTACCACCTGAAAGGGTAGAGATATTTAATACGTCATCGCCCGTACCCATGTCAACTTTACCACCATTAATGCTGGTAAATGTTGCAGTATCATTACCCTCAGCCATATCAACAGTGACTGTTTGAGCGTCAAGAGCATTATTAATACCGCCAGCTACGAGTACATCGTCGCCTTCCCCCATATTAACGTTTGCACCATGACGTAAGTTACTACCTACTTTAAACACGTCGTTACCTGCACCCATGCTTACTGTCGCATAGTCAACGTGTCCTGCAACTACGAATGAATCTGACCCATTACCGAAGAGGAATGTTTGTGATTTTGTGACATAACCACCCACTTCTAGGCTATTGTCGCCGTTGCCAAAGTCATAACGTCCGCTGCCTGAGCCATCAAGGTTGCTCTTCACATACATACTGTCATTACCTTCACCAAAGGAGACATTCATCGTTGTTTGGGTATTAACCGCACCATTAATCACTAAGCGGTCGTTACCATTACCAAAGTCAATATTATATTGGCCTCCAGTTGCAATTTCTGCTGTATCGAAGGTCAGTTTATCGTTACCTTCACCCATTTTTAACGAGCCACCTCGCCATGACTGTAAATTGCCACGTAATTGAATATGGTCATCACCCGCACCGGTATCCACATTCAATTCTCCGCCACCAACCATGGACGCCATGTTACCATTTACACCCGAGCTACGTGCATATTCATCTAAACCAACCACGAGGTGATCATTATCATCCGTGAATTTCAAGCCATTTTCATTCGTTGCTTGACGGTTAATAATATCTGTAATTAACCCAACGTTAAATTTACGTGCTTGCGATGGATCTGGCCCCATTTCAGTATTCATATTGCTAAATAGGTTACGAATATACATGGTTTTCGTTGAAGCAATATTACCTGCTGCATCAATCACTGTGACTTGCATACCGTCAGTTGAATAGCGGTTAAAGTTGTCAGCAAAATTAACGGTGTAAGTGCCATCTCCATTATTCACTGCTGTAGTGGTTGATGTTGTACCTGCAGTATTCGGGTAGCTAATCTTAACATCCGCATCCACTTCTGAACGATCTGTAATGCTGAACGTAATAGACGTTAAGTTACCCTCTTTATTGTTTGCCATCGCAGTCACTTCCATCGATTCAACTTGAGTATCTAAATAAATATCTTGACGAGTCGTGAGTTCTACTGCCTTCGTTGCTTGATTTTGTACTTCTGCAGTATAGCGATATTGAGTACCAAAGGTTTCTGGCAATGCATCAGTGAAAGAGTATGTTTTACCATCCGCACTTACCGTAAATTTATCGGTGAGTACTTCTTTATTGAAGACGTCACCATCTTTTGTTACGGTTTCGCGGTAAATCACCATATTTTGTGCAGAAGTAATTTTATTATCCAACGTGAAAGTGACAGTTGGGGTTGCATCATTTGTTAAACCATCTGCAAGTGTTTTGATTGCTTGTAATTTCGTCGCATCACTTGCATCAATGGTTTTACCATTAGCACCAACTACACCTTCATAGTTATCTAAGCCACCATTTCCTGATAATAGACCATTTGCTTCAGTTCCTTCGGAACGAGTTTTTGCACCTTTATATTCATCAGTGAAATCATCCTTCACTTCCACCACAATTTTCGTTGGTGGAACTTCGGCCTCCTCAGTCTTAGCTGTATCGATTCCTTCTTTCGAGCTATTACCTTGTGGATCTTTAACGATAGCTTTCACTTCATTGCTTTCACCCGCGGCAAGCGGAGTGAATGTCACTTTTACGCCATCCTTAATTTGAGCTTCAGTTAATACGATATCTTCAGTTTGTCCATCTGGATAAGTGACAGTTAACGTATCACCTGCGCTGTAGCCTGCATTTTCAGGGAATGTAATAGTCGCTGTGGCTTTACCTTCACCGTTTAAGTCAGAAGCATTGATGATTTCATCATCATTATCCTCAATATGTACAACTGGTTTACCTGCATCATCAGTTTCACCATCGCCATTTGTATCGCCAGGTACACGAGCATCAACAGTAAAGGTTTCTTTATTACCTTCTGTTGCATTACCATCACGTGATTGACTTACTGAGACGCTATAAGAACCATCTGTTGTTACATTTTCTTTAGGAATAGTAACGGCTACTTTACCTGCAGTTGCTTCATCTTCAGTTACAGTATGCTCAATGGTTTTCGTTGTGTTATCTGGATTTGTGATGGTTAATGTAACTACATCCCCGGCTTTAGAATTGGTCTGTAATTTCACTTCCGTTTGGATACCATCATTTAATTCAGTCGCCGTCACTTTACCATCGTCCGCTTCAGCAATAGTAAGCTCAGGTTTACCACTTAGTTCATCACTATTTGGTTTTGCTTCTGCTGAAGCATCATCACCTGTGTTACCTGCATTATCTTTTGCTTTTGCAGTCACAGTTGAACCATCTTTTACTTTATCTTTGGCAATAGTTGCAACACCTGTGTCTTCATTGACAACAACATCTGGATTATCTGATTTCCATTTACCATCATCACCCTTCGTTAACGTTGCAGGATGCTCTTTACCATCTTCGTCTGTATAAGTAATTTCAACCGTTTTGGTATCTTTATCTGCTGGCGGTGTAATGGTCATTGAGCCATCATCATTCGCTGTCACTGTTGGTGTTGCTGGTGCAGTTTTGTCCACAGTAAATCCTGCTGGTGTACTTTCCGCACTGCTGTTACCCGCTGGATCGGTCACTTTCGCTGTTACTGTATAATCACCTTCACTCGGTACATTATCTTTAGGAATAGTAACTTCCGCTGAGCCATTATCAATATCATCTTTCGTTACTTTATGCGTAACTTCTGACTTATTACCTTCTGGATCGGTTACCGTTAATGTAATTTCATCGCCCACTTCGGTATTTGCAGGGATAGTGACTTTTGTTGTAACACCATCTTCAAGTTCTTTCGCATTGATATACTCGTCACCGTTACCATCTGTAATAGTTACGATTGGTGCGCCATCTTTGGTGTTGTTGTCAGTGTCGCCATTACTTGCTTCACCGTTGTTATCAACATCGCCTGGGATGCTCTTATCTACGGTAAAGTTTACATTATTACCTTTAACACTTGATGTGCTACCAGCCGGTTGAATTGCTACGCCAACTGTATATTCACCATTAGTACCAAAGTTCTCTTTCGGTAAATCTAGGTTTACTTTACCTGCTGTTGCTTCTTCAGCAGTAACAGTATGCGTTACTTGGCTTGGTGTACCATCTTTTGAGGTAATCGTTACAGTAACTACTGCATCTGCCTCAGTTCCCTCAGGTAAGGTTACGACTGATTGTACATTATCAGATAATTCTTTTGCATTAACATAGCCATCTTCAGCTTCTGCGATCGCAATGCTAGGTGGATTTTCCACATCATCTTTTGCGCTATCTTTCGATTCATCGCTTGTATTGCCTGCATTATCTTTTGCTTTTGCTGTTACATCTGAACCATCTTGAACTTTATTTTTATCAATAGTTGCAACACCTGTGTCTTCATTGACAACAACATCTGGATTATCTGATTTCCATTTACCATCATCACCCTTCGTTAATGTTGCAGGATGCTCGTTACCATCTTCGTCTGTATAAGTAATTTCAACCGTTTTGGTATCTTTATCTGCTGGCGGTGTAATGGTCATTGAGCCATCATCATTCGCTGTCACTGTTGGTGTTGCTGGTGCAGTTTTGTCCACAGTAAATCCTGCTGGGGTACTTTCCGCACTGCTGTTACCTGCTGGATCGGTCACTTTCGCTGTTACTGTATAATCACCTTCACTCGGTACCTTATCTTTAGGAATAGTAACTTCCGCTGAGCCATTATCAATATCATCTTTAGTTACTTTATGCGTAACTTCTGACTTATTACCTTCTGGATCGGTTACCGTTAATGTAATTTCATCGCCCACTTCGGTATTTGCAGGGATAGTGACTTTTGTTGTAACACCATCTTCAAGTTCTTTCGCATTGATATACTCGTCACCGTTACCATCTGTGATGGTTACGATTGGTGCGCCATCTTTAGTGTTGTTATCAGTGTCACCATTACTTGCTTCACCGTTGTTATCAACATCGCCTGGGATGCCTGTGTCTACTGTGACTTTTTTCGGTTCGCTGGT
>NZ_JBTGNV010000011.1:0-68587 GCF_054332375.1 Haemophilus sp. SZY H53 | reverse complement strand
TTGGGGTATCGCCAAGCGGTAAGGCACCGGGTTTTGATCTCGGCATCCCTAGGTTCGAATCCTAGTACCCCAGCCATCTTATTTTTCAATTTCTTTTGTATAAAAAATGCAATTAAATTTAACCGCACCTTAGTTATTTTAATTTTTATTTATCACTAAAAAAGTGCGGTACCAAATTCACTATAAATTTAGACCGCACTTCGTATTGTAATTAATGTTCCCTTGTCTTAAAGAAGATCACATCAGGATAACGTTCTTGTGCTAGATTTAGATTTACCATGGTAGGTGCGATATAAGTCAGATTATCACCGCCATCTAATGCTAGATTTTGCTCATTTTTACGTTTGAACTCTTCAAATTTTTTGTTATCCGCACATTCTACCCAACGAGCCGTTGCGACATTGACAGTTTCGTAAATGGCTTCAACGTTATATTCTGATTTCAAACGAGAAACGACTACATCAAACTGTAACACACCAACTGCGCCAACAATTAAATCATTATTGCTTAATGGACGGAATACTTGCACAGCACCTTCTTCAGAAAGTTGTACTAAGCCTTTTAACAATTGTTTTTGTTTAAGAGGATCTTTCAAACGAATACGACGGAATAATTCAGGGGCAAAGTTTGGAATACCGGTAAATTTCAGATCTTCACCTTGTGTGAAGGTATCACCAATTTGAATTGTACCGTGATTGTGCAAGCCGATAATATCACCAGCATAGGCCTCATCGGCATGGGTACGGTCACCCGCCATAAAGGTGAGCGCATCAGAAATAACCACATCTTTACCAATACGTACGTGTTTAAGTTTCATGCCTTTTTCATATTTGCCAGAAACTACACGAAGGAAAGCCACGCGGTCGCGGTGTTTTGGATCCATATTGGCTTGGATTTTAAACACGAAACCGCTGAATTTTTCTTCTTCTGCTGAAACTTTACGAGTATCTGCTTGGCGAGCTTGTGGTGCAGGCGCCCATTCGGTTAAACCATCCAAGAAATGATCGACACCGAAGTTACCTAATGCAGTACCAAAAAAGACTGGTGTTAATTCACCACTTAAGAATAAATCCAAATCAAATTCATTACTTGCACCTTTTACTAGCTCTAATTCATCTCGCAGTTGTTGGGCTAAGTCATCACCTACGGCTGCGTCTAATTCAGGGCTATTTAAGCCTTTCACGATTCGTACTTCTTGAATAGTAGAGCCTTGGCCACTTTGATAAAGATAGGTTTCATCTTTATATAAATGATAAACTCCTTTAAACAATTTACCGCAACCAATCGGCCAAGTAATCGGTGCACAATGGATTTTTAATATGCTTTCCACTTCATCTAATAATTCCATCGGATCGCGAATATCTCGGTCAAGTTTATTCATGAAAGTGATAATTGGTGTATCGCGTAAACGGGTCACTTCCATTAATTTAATGGTTCGTTCTTCAACCCCTTTTGCTGAGTCGATAACCATCAAGCAGCTATCCACGGCCGTTAAAGTGCGGTAGGTATCTTCCGAGAAATCTTCATGTCCCGGTGTATCCAATAAATTCACTAAGCATTCATTGTAAGGGAATTGCATCACGGAAGTGGTAATGGAAATACCACGTTGTTTTTCCATTTCCATCCAGTCAGATTTTGCATGCTGTGCAGAGCCTTTACCTTTTACTGAGCCTGCTTTTTGAATGGCATTGCCGTATAACAATACCTTTTCGGTGATGGTGGTTTTACCTGCGTCAGGGTGGGAAATAATCGCAAATGTGCGACGTTTATTCACTTCTTCTAATGGATAACTCATTTGTCTTGTTTCTTCTGTTTTAAATAATGCTGTATTGTCGCTGATTTTCAGATTGAGCTCAAATTAAATTGTTTTTCTTTTGTTATCTATAGCTTATTTAGGTGTATGACTCTGTAATTTCTTTTCTTTAAAAATTTTTGATAAAAAAAGCAAACGTTTGCGCAAAAGTGCGGTATAATACGCGCCGATTTTTTATTCTTATAATAAAAGGTGCAAACAATGACACAACTTAGTCTAAAAAAAATCTATTCAGGGAAAGTGCGTGATCTTTATGAGATCGATGATAAACGAATGTTAATGGTAGCCAGTGACCGTTTGTCTGCATTTGATGTAATTTTAGATGATCCTATCCCACGCAAAGGTGAAATTCTGACTCAAATTTCCAATTTCTGGTTCAATAAGTTAGCCCATATTATGCCGAATCATTTTACAGGCGATTCAGTTTATGATGTGTTACCAAAAGAAGAAGCTGATTTAGTAAAAGATCGAGCAGTGGTATGTAAGCGTTTGAAACCAATAAAAATTGAATCTATCGTGCGTGGTTATTTAACAGGTAGTGGGCTAAAAGATTATAAGCAAACGGGCACCATTTGTGGTTTGAAATTGCCAGAAGGATTAGTTGAGGCAAGTAAATTACCTGAACCAATTTTTACGCCATCAAGTAAAGAAGAAGTGGGCAATCACGATATCAATATTAGCTATGAAGAATGTGAAAAAGCTATTGGCGTAGAATTGGCGGCAAAAGTGAGAGAAAAAGCGATAGCGCTTTATACTGAGGCTGCGAAATATGCGCTGACTAAAGGTATTATTATTTGTGATACTAAATTTGAATTAGGTTTAGATGAAAATGGCACACTCACTTTAATGGATGAGGTATTAACGCCAGATTCTAGTCGTTTTTGGTCAGTTGATACTTATAAAGAAGGCACAAATCCACCGTCGTTTGATAAGCAATTTGTACGAGATTGGTTAGAGCAAAGTGGTTGGAATAAACAACCACCAGCGCCTAAAGTACCAAAAGAAGTAATTGAAAAAACAATGGCTAAATATCGAGAGGCGTTGGATTTATTAACAAAATAACATTAACAATCTCCCTGCTATGCTTTAGAATGGCAGGGATTTTTTCGGATAGAATTTGTGAATAAAAGAAAATGAAATCTGTTGCAATAGTTGGTTTAGGTTGGTTAGGTTTGCCGCTGACGCAACACTTAAAAAAACTCGGTTGGCGTGTAAAAGGCTCAAAACAATCTTTCGCGGATGCTCAACGATTGCATCAGTTAGGCATTGAAGCCTATCCTTTTTCTTTTTCAGAAAAAATAAAGAGTTTGCCTGATAATATTCAATCTCTTTTTGATGTGAATGCACTCATTATCACCTTACCACCTAGCCGTTTTTCTTCTCAACAGTATTGTGAACATCTTACTTTTTTAACTAATCAAGCAAAGAAACAAGGTGTACAGCACTTGATTTTTACCAGTTCAACGTCTGTTTTTCCTGATATTTCGGGGCAATTTGATGAAGATTCTCAACTTTCAGCTGAAACAGAAATGGGTAAAACACTGATACAAGCCGAGCAGTGCTTGTTCCAATCGGAAATATCTCATTGCGATATTCTTCGAC
This sequence comes from Haemophilus sp. SZY H53, assembly GCF_054332375.1. NCBI lineage: Bacteria > Pseudomonadati > Pseudomonadota > Gammaproteobacteria > Pasteurellales > Pasteurellaceae > Haemophilus > Haemophilus sp. SZY H53. Next base: position 65,172 of record NZ_JBTGNV010000011.1, on the reverse strand, counting down.
TTGCAGGATTAATTGGGAAACAACGCCATCCGGTTAAATTCTTAGCAGGAAAATGTAATTTAAAACAGGGTAATTCGCCTGTTAATTTGGTGCATCTTGAAGATTGCATTCAAGCTATTACTACCTTACTTATGAATCCAAATGGATTGCGAACTTACCATCTTTGCGCGCCAATTCATCCTACACGAGCAGAATATTACACAAAAGCAGCGGCATTTTATGATTTATCCATACCACAATTTGAATGTAGTGATTCGGATCCGAAACGAATCATTATAGCAGATAAGATTTGTCGAGATTTAGGCTTCGTTTATCGTTATCCAAATCCCGATGAGATGTTAGAAAAGCGCAGTGATTTTTGACTGCACTTTTTAAAGACTCACTCACCATAACCACAATGAAGGAAATAAAATATGTCAAATACAATTCTGCAACATTTACCTAAAGGCCAAAAAGTTGGTATTGCTTTTTCAGGCGGGCTCGATACCAGTGCGGCATTACTTTGGATGCGTCAAAAAGGTGCAATACCTTATGCTTATACAGCAAACTTAGGTCAACCAGATGAAGATGATTACAATGCAATTCCCAAAAAAGCGATGGAATATGGTGCGGAAAATGCGCGTTTAGTAGATTGTCGTGCGCAGTTAGCCCATGAAGGACTTGCGGCTATTCAATGTGGTGCATTCCATATTTCGACTGGTGGAGCAACCTATTTCAATACCACACCACTTGGTCGTGCGGTAACGGGTACGATGCTTGTTGCAGCAATGAAAGAAGATGATGTCAATATTTGGGGTGATGGTTCAACTTTTAAAGGTAATGATATTGAGCGTTTTTATCGTTATGGTTTATTAACCAACCCAAATTTAAAAATTTACAAACCATGGTTAGATCAACAATTCATTGATGAGTTAGGTGGTCGTTTTGAAATGTCACAATTCTTGATTGAAAATGGTTTTGACTACAAAATGTCAGTAGAAAAAGCCTATTCAACTGACTCTAATATGTTAGGTGCAACTCATGAAGCGAAAGACTTAGAAGAATTAAATTGCGGCATTAAAATTGTGAAGCCAATCATGGGCGTGGCATTCTGGGATGAAAATGTTGAAGTGAAACCAGAAGTAGTGACTGTTCGTTTTGAAGAAGGTGTGCCAGTTGCCTTAAATGGTAAAACATTTGATAACGTGGTGGATCTTTTCTTAGAAGCAAATCGCATTGGTGGTCGTCATGGTTTAGGCATGTCAGATCAAATTGAAAACCGTATTATCGAAGCAAAATCACGTGGTATTTATGAAGCACCGGGAATGGCATTATTCCACATTGCTTATGAGCGTTTAGTCACCGGTATTCACAATGAAGATACTATTGAACAATATCGTATCAACGGTTTACGTTTAGGCCGTTTATTATACCAAGGTCGTTGGTTTGATCCACAAGCGTTAATGTTACGTGAAACGGCACAACGTTGGGTGGCTCGTGCGATTACAGGAGAAGTGACATTAGAACTTCGTCGTGGTAATGATTATTCAATCTTAAATACTGAATCACCAAACTTAACTTATGCGGCAGAACGTTTGAGTATGGAAAAAGTGGAAAATGCACCATTTGATCCAATCGATCGTATTGGTCAATTAACCATGCGTAACTTAGACGTAGCAGATACACGTGGCAAATTAAGTATCTACTCTCAAGTGGGTTTATTAACTGCAGGGAAAGATTCTGTTTTGCCACAATTAGGTAAAAAATAATTTTCTCTTTTAAATAGAAAGAAGTGCGGTCGATTTTGACCGCATTTTAGCTGAGAGAATAAAAAACCTTAGGTTTAGCCTAAGGTTTTTGTTTTTTAGCAAGCATTATTTTTTCTCTTCACATTTGTTGATATCGCTACATTTACCGTAGAGATATAAACTGTGTGCTTTTAATTTGATACCATGTTGCTGACTGATTTCTTTTTGACGCTGTTCGATAATATTATCAGTAAACTCAAATACTTTACCGCAATCTTCACAGATAATGTGATCGTGGTGTTCTGTTGGTGCAAGTTCAAAAACAGACTTGTTACCTTCAAAATTATGACGAATTAAGATATGCGCTTCATTAAATTGGTTAAGCACACGATATACAGTTGCAAGGCCAATATCACTGCCTTGTTCCAATAAGATCTTATATACATCTTCTGCTGAGAAATGCTCGTTTTTATGCTCTTGCATTAACGTAAGAATAGTCAGCCGAGGTTCAGTAATTTTTAATCCGGCTTTTTTGAGTAATTTGATGTTTTCTTCAGACATAATGTTCCCTTAAATATGCTAAATAGAGATGGTTAAGCTAATTCTGCTAAACACATTTCATTGTAGATTTGTTTTGTCCATTTCTCTACGCGTTCTGCAGTAAGTTCCGGTTGACGATCTTCATCAATACATAAGCCAATGAAGTTTCCATCGTCCAGTAATGCTTTCGATGCTTCAAAGGTGTAACCATCCGTTGACCAATTGCCCACGATAATTGCGCCACGTGGTTCAACGATATCACGTACTGTACCGATTGCATCACAGAAATAATCAGCATAATCTTCCTGATCGCCACAGCCAAAAATACCCACTAATTTGTCAGTAAAATCAATTTCTTCTAAAGTAGGGAAAAAATCATCCCAGTCAGCTTGCGCTTCACCGTAATACCAAGTCGGAATACCGAAAAGTAAAAAATCATAACTTTCGATATCTTCTTTTGTGCTTTTTGCAATGTCACGAATATCGACTAATTCATTGCCTAATTGTTTTTGAATCATTTTTGCAATGTTTTCTGTATTACCTGTGTCACTACCGTAAAATAAACCGACAACTGCCATTGTTCTTTCCTTTAAATAAAATTGAGTGAATAGAAAAAGTGAGAGACTAAAGCCCTACGATTTGTGCGAACTATACCATAAATGAATTCTCATTTAAAACGATTAATTCTTATTTAGAAACCTATCAATCGCACGTATCACAAAATCAGGTTTCTCCGCATGAACCCAGTGTCCAGAACCATTAATGGTGAAAGAAGTCGCATTCGGGAATTGTTTTAGAATGGTTTCCGTATATTCAGGTTTAATATAAGATGAAAGCCCACCTTTGATGAAGAGCGTTGGCGTATTAACAAAAATCTCTTGCCAATCCATCAGTTCCGCATAATGTTCAAAAAGAGCGGTCAAATTGAAACGAAAATATTCAGGTGAAGTCGCATCAAAAGATTTCAACATAAATTGCACCACATTAGGAGTGGCAATTTCAGTTTCTAAAATAGGTTTGGCTTGTTGACGAGTTTTTGGCTGAGCTTTTTTTACAGCAAATAACCCGCGAAATACATCATCATGTCCAGTGCTGCTATTCGCCACAGGAGCAATATCGATGACAACTAATTTTTCTACGCGCAGTGGTTGAAGTGCGGTCATTTTCATGGCCGTTTTTCCGCCCATTGAATGGCCAATTAAAATCACCTTATCTAATTGAAGATAATTGATAAGTAGCCATACATCATTAGCCATGACGTCGTAATTCATTGTTTCTGAATGAAAACTTTGTCCGTGATTACGTAAATCCACACGTAAAATGTTATACTTATCGCTAAATGCACGGGCGATAACCCCAAGATTATTCATATCCCCAAATAAGCCATGAATAAAAACTAAAGTAGGTGAATTAATTTGTTGTTTTGTTTGATGAAATTGATAGTTTAATAATTGGTAGGATAACATATATTTTACGTGAGAATTTGCTTGGAAATCGTTATAATGGAGAGAAATTTTAGCAAACGGAGAGAAAAAAATGAAGATAATTGAAGTCGATGAAGAGTTATATCAATATATTGCTGGAAAAACTCAGTCAATCGGAGAAAGTGCTTCAGATATTCTTCGCCGTTTGTTGAATTTACCTCATCATGCGATAAGTCAGAATGATGTCTTTGACTCAGAGGAATCTTCTCAAATTTCAAAAAATAAAGAACATTCAGCGTCTGTTTTTGTCGAAAAAAAAATGGAAATATCTCAACAAAAGGTTAAGTCGATAGAGTCGCAGAGAGCAGTGAAAAAGCAATCAGATGAAGCTATAAGCCATATAGTGGATAAAGTTCGCACGTTACTAAACTCACCTGACTTTAAAGCTGAAACAAAAGCAGTTGTACGTTTTTTAAGTATATTACGCATTCTTTATCGTACAAATCCAGAAAGTTTTGCTTTGGCAACAGAAAGTTTACAAGGTCGTACTCGAGTCTATTTTGCTCGAGATGAAGCAACCTTACTAGTTGCGGGTAATCATACAAAACCGAAGCAAATTCCGGATACACCATACTGGGTGATTACGAATACCAATAGTGCTCGTAAGATGTTGATGTTAGAGAGCGCAATGCAATCTATGCATTTGCCAGAATGTTTAATTGATGAGGTTCGTCCTTGTTTTATCAATAATTAGTTCGATGCGAAAATTTCCTTGGCAAATATTTGCCCAAAGTCCACTTCACACTCATAGGGTAGCGTTGCGAAACTCGCAAGGTATTCATATTACTTGGGGTGAACTGTATGAAAAAATTAACCAGGTAGAAGCATTCCTTTTGCAACAAGAGGTGACGGCAAAAAGTGTTGTTGCTTTTTGTGGTAAAAATTCAGAACAGATTTTATTTCTTTATTTAGCGGTGATTCAGCTTGGTGCAAAAATTTTAGGTATCAATCCTGCATTTCCTCAAGAAAAAAGAGAGGAATTGTGTCGAGCATATGGTGTAGATTTTTGTTATCAGACCGAAGATATTCATTATTTAGCTGCTGAAGCATTCCCTGAACATAACGCTGACTTTACAAAAGCGGCAACGATGACACTCACATCGGGCTCGACTGGTTTGCCTAAAGCGGTGGTGCATAATGTGTCTGCTCATTTAGCTAATGCGGAAGGCGTTTGTGCCTTAATGAATTTTGGCAAAGATCGATCATGGCTACTTTCTTTACCGCTTTATCATGTTTCCGGACAAGGCATTGTGTGGCGCTGGCTTTACGTAGGTGCAACCTTAGTTTTACCGAAAGAAGATTTTTATCAATCTATTGGTGAGGTTTCTCATGTTTCTCTCGTGCCAACGCAATTACAGCGTTGGTTTGATTATTTGACGGAACATCCTCAACCTATCCAAACGCAAGCCGTGTTATTAGGTGGGACACAAATCCCTGTAAAATTAACCCAAGCGTTAAGTGAATTAGGGATTCGCAGTTATTCAGGTTATGGTATGACCGAAATGGCTTCTACCGCATTCGCTAAACAATCGGATGGAAAAATCGGTGTGGGACAGCCTTTGCTTGGTCGAGCGTTCAAGTTAGTGAATGAAGAAGTTTGGCTAAAAGGTGCCGGGCTTGCCATGGGATATTGGCGCAATGGGTGTGTTGAACCGCTTACTAATGCTGAAGGTTGGTTCCAAACCAAAGATAAAGGTCAATGGCTCGATAACGAATTAGTCATTCAAGGCCGATTAGATAATATGTTTATTTCTGGCGGTGAAAATATTCAGCCGGAAGAAATTGAAAAAGTGATTGCACAATCAGATTTAGTGAAGCAAGTCTTTGTTTTGCCTAAATATGATGAAGAATTTGGCCATCGTCCTGTCGCGATTGTTGAATTTCATACATCCTTTAATGAAAGTGCGGTCGAATCTCTCAACGTTTTTTTACAAGGGCGATTGGAACGATTCAAGCAACCTGTTGCTTATTATGAACTCCCGGAGAATTTAATCCAAGGGGCAATAAAGATTTCTCGCAAAGTACTCGCCGATTGGCTATCACAACAATAGGAAAGTTGATTTCATGAAAAATATCTCTCATTTTTTGACTGTTTTAGTTTTTTCATTTGTTTTTGCTATTATGAGTTCTCAACCTAGTTGGGCTGAGGATTATGGTGCAGAACCGACTGAAAAAACACTAAAAAGTGAATTAGCTGAAACTGAAAAATTATCTGATGGTGATGAAAAAACAAATAAGGTGACGACGATTCAAGCTTCACTTGATTTTTTACAACAAATTCAAACCCAGCAAAAAAATAATAAGGATTTACAAGAAACGCTAATCAATGCTGAGTCTGAAATTCAGAAAAATAACACTGAACTTCAAAATCTGAAAAAACAGCAGAGTACATCAAATAATACTGATTATGCCTCGCAAAGTTTAGTGAGTTTGCAAGCACAGGTTGAGAAAATAACAACCCAACATCAAGATACCCAAGCCTCATTAAGTGCGGTCAATACGCAACTTGCAGCGCAAAGCTCGGTATCTGAACGAGCACAAACTGCATTGACGGATAATGTTAAACGTACTCAGGAATTGAATCAGCAGTTGAATGAACCAACCACTGATATGCTTTTAAAACAGAAAATTCAGCTTGAATTACAATTGATTGAATTAAAAAATACATACAATCAAATTTTGTTAAAAAATAGCGATCAGTTTACCATTCTTTATCAAAGTCGTTATGATCTATTAAGTGCCCGTGCACAAGCACAACAGCAACAAATTGCAGCCATTCAAGAAGTGATTAATCAAAAGAATTTGGCGCAAACACAAAGCCAAGTTGAACAGGTACAACAGCAAAGTCAAGGCACTGTAAAAAATCCATTTATTCAGAAAGAATTGGATCTGAATGCGCAGTTGAGTCAATATTTACTTGAGCAAACAGAGAAGACGAATACATTAACGCAAGATGAGTTGCGTATGCGCAATGTATTGGATAATTTAACTCAAACTCAACGTACCATTGATGAGCAAATTAGTGCTTTGCAAGGAACGTTAGTGCTTTCACGTATTATTCAACAACAAAAACAAAAATTACCAACCAATTTAAATATTCAAGGGCTTTCAAAACAAATCGCAGATTTGCGCGTGAAGATCTTTGATATTACTCAGAAACGTAACGAGCTTTATGATATTGATGCCTATATCAGTAAAATAGAGCAAGATGAAAATAAGTCTTTTACCCCAGCGGAAAAAGCACAATTAGCCAGTTTATTGACAGAACGTCGAAAAGTGGCCTCTGATTTGATTAAGTCATTGAATAATCAGTTGAATTTGGCGATTTCCTTAGAGCTAACCCAACAACAGATTACTCAAATCAGTGATCAAATTCAGTCTAAACTCGATCAACAAAGTTTCTGGGTAAAAAGTAATAATCCAATTAATTTAGATTGGATCAAAAAACTGCCAATGTCACTTAAGGCACAATTTGATGGCATTGGAAAGAAAATCGGCTTCCCGACAAATTTTGATAATTTGCCGTATTTACTTACTTATGTCTTTATTTTGTTTGTGATTGGTGGGTTGATTTTTAAATTTAAAGAATCGATTAAACAACGTTTGAGCGTGATTAATGGCGAAATTAATACGCTTCGTTCGGATAGCCAATGGCATACGCCTCTTGCGTTATTTTATACCGCACTTTTATCTTTATCAGGCACCCTTTGGTTCTTAGCGGCTTGCCAATTGTTGGGCTTTTTCTTGGTGAAAAACCCACAAGAGTTTTGGGAGTGGTCGCTCAGTATGGCGGGTTATTGGTGGTTCTTTAGTTTTGTTTTAGCTATTCTTCGTCCGAATGGCATTTTAGTGCGTCATTTTGGTTTTTCGAAAGAGAGCGCGGTTAACTTACAGGATGTGACGAAACGTATTATTGTTTCTGTTGTGTTATTACTGAATACATCAATTTTCAGTAATGTAATGGATACAGGCTTAGCCAATGACGTATTGGGTGAAATAAATACCATTGTTGCGTTGCTTTTCTGCATTGTAATTATTGCACCACGTTTTGTTCGTACAGAAAAATCCTTGAATTCAAGCACAACGGATCAGCGTGATAGAACGCTTTTAAAAATTATGCGCGTTTTATTGCAATTGGTCCCTGTTATTTTAATTGCGCTAATCGCTTTAGGCTATTATTACACGGCCTTAAATTTAATTACGCATATTATTAATACCTACATAGCGTGGGTAGTGTGGTCGTTGGTGCGTCATACAATTTATCGGGGCGTCACAGTAGCATCAAGACGTTTAGCATATCGTCGTTTACAAGAAAAACGTCAACAAAAACAGCAAGATTCAAGTGATGCTTCAGCTTCTGATGATGTGGTAGTCATTACCGAACAAGAAGAGGGATTGGCCTTAAATGAAGTACGTAGCCAGTTACTACGCTTTGCCGATCTCTTTATTTGGACCGCACTTTTTGCCATCTTCTATTATGTATGGTCAGATTTAGTGACCGTTGTAAGCTATTTGCGTGATATTACTTTATGGCAACAAACTTCAACAACTGAAGCGGGCGTGGTGACAGAAACGATTTCACTCTTTAACTTGATTGTTGCATTGCTGATTATTGTAATTACGTATATTTTAGTGCGTAACATTCAGGGTATTTTAGAAGTATTAATCTTCTCCCGAGTGAAACTTTCACAAGGTACGTCTTATACAATCACCACCTTATTAACCTACATCTTTGTTGCGGTTGGTGGGGCATGGGCATTCTCAACGCTCGGGATGTCTTGGTCGAAATTACAATGGTTATTTGCCGCCCTTTCCGTTGGTCTCGGTTTTGGTATGCAAGAAATCTTTGCAAACTTTGTTTCGGGTATCATTTTATTATTTGAACGTCCAATTCGTGTGGGCGATACCGTGACAATTAATGGCGTGACAGGTACGGTGGCGAAAATCCGCATTCGTGCGATTACCATGATTGATCCTGATCGAAAAGAAGTGATTGTGCCAAATAAATCTTTTGTAACAGGTCAAGTGATCAACTGGGCATTGTCTAATACAGTAACTCGTTTAGTGGTGTCTGTTGGTGTGGCATATGGTTCAGATTTAGACTTAGTGAAACGCTTATTATTGCAAGCAGCACATGAGCAACCAAGCGTCTTAAAAGATCCTGAACCAAGAGCATTATTCTTAACCTTTGGTGCAAGTACTTTAGATCACGAATTACGTGTTTATGTAGGGCAAATATCTGAGCGAAATGATACGTTGGATGCGCTCAATCGTCGTGTAAATGAGTTATTTGCAGAAAATAATATTGATATTGCATTCAATCAATTAGATATCTTTATTAAAAATAAAGATACTGGCGAAGAAATTCCATTTATTGATGTGGCAAAATTAGCCCAAAATCATTAATTAAAGAGAGACAATATGGCAGGGAATACTATCGGACAACTTTTTCGTGTGACAACCTTTGGGGAGTCACATGGTATTGCATTAGGCTGCATCGTTGATGGTGTGCCTCCGAATCTTGAATTATCGGAAGCCGATATTCAACCTGATTTAGATCGTCGTAAACCGGGTACATCACGCTATACCACACCGCGTCGTGAAGACGATGAAGTGCAGATTTTATCTGGGGTATTTGAGGGTAAAACAACGGGTACCAGCATTGGAATGATCATTAAAAATGGTGATCAACGTTCACAAGATTATGGCGATATCAAAGATCGTTTCCGTCCTGGACATGCGGATTTTACCTATCAACAAAAATACGGTATTCGTGATTATCGCGGTGGTGGTCGTTCTTCTGCGCGTGAAACCGCCATGCGTGTTGCCGCGGGTGCGATTGCGAAGAAATATTTACGTGAACAGTTTGGTATTGAAGTGCGTGGTTTTTTAAGCCAAATTGGCGAAGTAAAGATTGCGCCACAAACTGTCGGCAAAATTGATTGGGATAAAGTCAACAGTAATCCATTTTTTTGTCCAGATGAAAGTGCGGTCGAAAAATTCGATGAATTAATCCGTGAATTGAAAAAAGAAGGGGATTCGATTGGCGCTAAACTAACGGTGATTGCAGAAAATGTCCCTGTTGGCTTAGGTGAGCCTGTTTTTGATCGACTTGATGCAGATTTAGCCCATGCTTTAATGGGGATTAATGCCGTTAAAGGTGTAGAAATTGGCGATGGTTTTGCCGTGGTTGAACAGCGTGGAAGTGAACATCGTGATGAAATGACACCAAATGGTTTTGAAAGCAACCATGCAGGGGGGATTTTAGGTGGCATTAGCTCAGGTCAGCCAATTATTGCGACCATTGCTCTAAAACCAACATCCAGTATTACTATTCCTGGACGCTCGATTAATTTAGAAGGTGAGCCTGTTGAAGTGGTAACAAAAGGCCGTCATGATCCTTGTGTGGGGATTCGTGCAGTACCCATTGCAGAGGCAATAGTTGCGATTGTGTTACTCGACCATTTATTGCGTTTTAAGGCGCAATGCAGATAACTCTTTTAAATTAAGCTTATTTTTTCTTTTATTGAAGATAAGGTCATTCGTTTAGGAAATCTTATGAATAAATCTTTAGCAAAATTACTTTCAAGTGCGGTTGTTTTAGGGAGTGTTTTTTTCTCGCTACAAACAACGGCCTCGCCACAAGACTGGCAACGAATTAAACGTCCAATTCCAGCAACAGACGGTAAAGCGAATCCAATCGGCAGCTATTCAAATGGTTGTATTATTGGAGCGGAGCCATTGCCTTATAAAGGTGAGGGATACCAAGTCATTCGTATGAATAAAAACCGCTATTATGGTCATCCGGATATGATTGCTTACTTACAGCGTCTTGGACAAAAGGCGAAGTCAGCAGGCTTACCAACGATGTTAGTTGGGGATATTGCTATGCCAGGCGGTGGTCGCTTTTTAACGGGGCATGCAAGCCATCAAATGGGATTAGATGCGGATATTTGGTTGCGTATGGGCACTATGACAGACAGCGAAGCGTTAAATTCGGATGGAAAAGGTTTGCTCGTGGTGAACCGTCAAACACAACGTGTTGATGAAAATGTGTGGAATAACAATCACGCCACATTAATTAAACTGGCGGCACAAGATCCCAAAGTCACGCGTATTTTTGTGAACCCCGCGATTAAATTAAAACTTTGTCAAACTGCAGGAGATGATCGTACCTGGTTACATAAAATTCGTCCATGGTTTGGACATGATTCACATTTCCACGTGCGCATTGCTTGTCCGAAAGATGCCGCTTATTGTGAAGATCAAGCACCTGTACCAGCAGGCGATGGTTGTGGCGATGAACTTTATTCTTGGTTTGAACCCGCAAAACCAGGTTCAGGCTCTTCTAAACCAAAAGTAACACCACCAGAACCGTTTTTATGTCAGCAAGTGTTGAGTTCGCCAAATAGTAGCGAATGGTTAGAGTAGGAGTTAAATAATGGAGTTGGGGATTGATATATTAGCCATGCTTTTTGCTGCTGCCTTTATTGCCGCATTTATTGATGCTATAGCGGGTGGCGGAGGCTTAATTACAATCCCTGCCTTATTAATGACAGGTATGCCACCTGCAATGGCATTAGGCACGAATAAATTACAAGCATTCGGTGGTGCGTTGTCTGCAAGTATTTACTTTTTGCGTAAAAGAGCGGTCAATTTATCAGAGTTTTCTTTCATCTTATTGGTGATTTTTATCGGTTCGGTGGTTGGCACCTTGCTCATTCAAAGTTTAGATGCGTCATTAATTAAAAAAGGGCTTCCATTTCTCATTTTAGCGATCGGCTTATACTTTTTATTTACGCCTAAATTGGGCGAAAGTGATCGTAAACAACGAATTTCTTATGCTGTTTTTGCGTTATGTTTTGGCTCTCTTCTGGGTTTTTATGACGGCTTTTTCGGGCCTGGGACGGGTTCATTGATGAACCTAGCTTGTGTGACATTGCTTGGATTTAACCTAACCAAAGCCACCGCCCATGCGAAAGTGATGAATTTAACCTCAAATTTTGCTTCATTAATTTTCTTCTTTATTGGGGGGCATGTCATTTGGACTGTCGGTTTAGTGATGATGGTAGGAAGTCTGATAGGTGCAAATTTAGGTGCTAAAATGGTGATGGCAAAAGGCAAACAACTGATCAGACCGATGGTGGTGATTATGTCATTTATCATGACGATAAAAATGGCGTATGATCAAGGTTGGTTTCATTTTTAATGATTGATTATGACAGACTCTCAGAAAAAATTACGTATTACAGCACGAACAGGTTATGAACCACATTTTTCATGGTCATATTTGCACCCGAAAAATTGGGGCATTTGGCTTGGTATTTTTGTGCTTTTGTTACTCGCTTTTGTACCATTTCGTTTACGCGATAAAATGGCCGAGAAACTGGCTCGTGCGCTGACCAAAAAAATTGGTAAACCACGTATTCGTGCCGAGATTAATTTGAAACTCTGTTTCCCGGATTGGACGGCTGAGCAGCGTGAAAAAGTGATTGAAGAGATGTTTGTGACGGTCGCACAAGTCATGCTTGGTATTGGTGAAATTGCCATTCGTTCTAAAAAACATTTACAAAAACGCAGTGAATTCATTGGCCTTGAACATATCAAGCAAGCCAAAGCTGAAGGGCATAACATCATTTTAATGGTACCACATGGCTGGGCGATAGATGCTTCAGGCATTATTTTGCATACACACGGCATGCCGATGACGTCAATGTATAACCCGCACCGAAATCCGTTGGTGGACTGGTTGTGGACTTTAGCGCGTCAGCGTTTTGGCGGGAAAATGCATGCTCGCCAAAATGGTATTAAGCCGTTTTTAGCACATATCAAACAAGGCCAAATGGGGTATTATCTTCCAGATGAAGATTTTGGTGCCGAGCAAAGTGTCTTTGTGGATTTCTTTTCCACTTATAAAGCCACACTTCCTGGGTTAAACAAAATGGCAAAATTAGCGAAAGCGGTGGTTATTCCAATGTTCCCACGCTATAACGCCAAGCGTGGCAAGTATGAAATGGAAATTCGCCCACCAATGCAATTAAGCGACGATCCTGAGCAATCGGCCCGTGCGATGAACGAAGAAATAGAGTATTTCGTCACGCCAACACCCGAACAATATGTCTGGATTTTACAGCTTCTTCGTACTCGAAAAGACGGGGAAGATATTTACCCAGATTAATTCATTTTATTTACAAAAGTGCGGTCAAAATTCACCGCACTTTTGCATTTTTATATGCTAGAATGCGAGCCTAAAAACAGGATTTTTTCTTACTCTTTTTTGAGCAATTATTTATGAACAAACAACTTGAATTAATCAAATCTTCTATCAAATCTATCCCAAATCATCCAAAAGAAGGCATTATTTTCCGTGATATCACGAGCTTACTTGAAGCGCCTACAGCTTTTAAAGCCACAATCGATTTGATCGTTGAAAAGTATAAAGATCAAGGACTCACAAAAGTAATTGGTACTGAGTCTCGTGGATTTATTTTTGGTGCGCCAGTTGCATTAGCATTAGGCTTGCCATTTATCCCCGTTCGTAAACCGGGCAAATTACCTCGTGAAGTGATTGCACAGTCTTATCAGTTAGAATACGGTCAAGACACCCTTGAATTGCACACTGATGCCATTTCACAAGGTGATAATGTGTTAATCATTGATGACTTGTTAGCAACGGGCGGTACAGTTGAAGCCACCGTGAAATTAGTTCAACGTTTAGGTGGAGATGTGAAACATGCTGCCTTTGTGATTAATTTGCCAGAATTAGGGGGCGAAAAACGCTTACGTGATTTAGGCATTGATTGCTACACCTTAGTCAATTTTGAAGGCCATTAATTTTTAAAGAGATGCGATGAGCTACCAAGTTTTAGCCAGAAAATGGCGACCAAAAAACTTTTCTGAAGTAGTGGGGCAAAGCCATGTACTCACTGCTTTGGAAAACGGTTTAAAAGAAAACCGTTTACATCATGCTTATTTATTTTCCGGCACCCGTGGCGTGGGTAAAACCTCCATTGCTCGTTTATTTGCGAAAGGCTTGAACTGCGTAAATGGTATTACTGCTGATCCTTGCGGTGAATGTGAAAACTGTAAAGCGATCGAAGCAGGCAACTTTATTGATTTAATTGAAATCGATGCGGCTTCTCGTACCAAAGTAGAAGACACGCGTGAGCTGTTAGACAATGTGCAATATAAGCCTGTAGTAGGGCGTTATAAAGTCTATCTTATCGATGAAGTGCATATGCTTTCTCGCCATTCTTTCAATGCGTTGTTAAAAACCTTGGAAGAGCCGCCTGAATATGTGAAATTCCTACTCGCTACAACGGATCCTCAAAAATTACCGATTACGATTTTATCCCGTTGTATGCAATTTCATCTTAAAGCATTAGATGAACCGCAAATTTCAGCGCATCTTAATTGCGTGCTTACTGCCGAAAATATTCCTTTTGATGCACCTGCATTGGATAAATTAGCCAAAGCGGCGCAGGGGAGTATTCGTGATAGCTTAAGTTTAACGGATCAAGCGATAGCCATGGGCAACGGTAAAGTGTCCACTGATGTAGTGAATACCATGCTTGGGCTGTTAGATGAAGATCAGCCGATTGAAATCATTTACGCCTTACACCAAGGTAACGGTGAGCGTTTAATGAAAACCGTCCAAGCGGTGGCAGAAAAAGCGGGCGATTGGGATGAGTTATTGGCAGAAACAGCTGAGAAATTGCATCAAATTGCCTTAATGCAGTTGCTCGCTAAAAATGCTACGGATGAAAACGATCACTTAGGTTTTCTGGCTAAACATATTTCACCGGAAGACGTACAATTTTTCTATCAAGTCATTGTATCAGGTCGAAAAGAATTGGCCTCCGCACCAAATCGTCGAATTGGCGCAGAAATGACATTGTTGAGGGCATTGGCATTCCACCCAAAGTTCCTTACGGCAGCACAAACGCCTAAACAAGGCGGGCTATCCCCTGAACAAAATACACAGAAAAGTGCGGTTGAAAATCAGCCTGTTTCTGGTTATGTGGATATGCCGGTGCTGTCGCAAAACATCAAGGCAAATTATTCAGCACAAGCGCAAAAGCCAATAGCTCAATCGGCGATTGTGCATTCCTCGTCTTCTCAACCTGTTTCCACTCAAACTACATCTTCATTAAATTTAGCTAGCCTTGCTGCGCTAGAGGCATTGAATCAATTAACGAAAATTGAGCAATCAGAGCGCCAACATCATCATGATGAACAGCAAGCCGCAGTGGAAGAAACCTTGCATCATCTTCAAGAGTTAGATGAGCAAAAAAATCCACCCAAAATGACCGCACTTCCTGTGCGAGAGATGACACCACCGAAAGCTACGCAAACGAAAGCCATGGTACCAAATCCAATGACTCAACAAGCTGACGAGTTAAAGCAAGGTATTGAAACGGTGGAAAATACCATTGATGATAATGCTGAAATGGACGCGGAAGAGCAAGAAATTCTCGATGCGGAAACTTATCGTTGGGAGTGGAGCAATCCAGATTTAGCCAAAGTAGATAGTGGTATGCGTCCTTCTGATATTAAACAGGCAATGTTGAAAGATGTGACACCAGAATTGCGTGAGAAAATTATACAAATTACGCAAAAACAAGATCCTTGGACGGATATTGTCGAACGTTCTGGTGTGATTGGCTTTTCAAAAGAGTTAGCATTAAATTGTTTCATCAAGTCGCAAACAGAAGATGAAATTCAACTCGGGCTTCATTCTGAAAAAGCGCATTTAAAACAAGATCGAAATATTAAAAATTTAGTAGAACATCTTGAACGTTTATATGAAAAACCAGTCAAATTGTCGATTTTTGTTGAAGATTCCGATGTTTTAACCCCAATGGATTACCGTAAAAAAGTTTATCAAGAGTTGCGTGAACAGGCACGTACGGATTTACAGCAAGATAAAAAACTGCTTTTATTACAAAAAGAGTTTGATGCGAAGTTGGATGTCGAAAGCATTCGACCAGTCTAAAACTCATTTCTCTAAATTTTAACTTTATAAAGGAAAGAATATGGCGTTTAGCTCTCTTTTTACCCTTATTGATGACATTGCATCGATTCTTGATGATGTCGCCTTGATGACCAAAATGGCAGCCAAGAAAACTGTTGGTGTGGTAGGCGATGACTTAGCGTTAAATGCTAATCAGGTAACGGGAGCATCTTCCGATCGTGAATTACCCATTGTTTGGGCAGTCACCAAAGGATCGTTAGTCAATAAAATCATTTTAATTCCAATTGCTTTACTGCTTTCTGCGTTTTTACCTTGGTTGATCGTGCCACTTCTGATGATTGGTGGGGCGTATTTATGTTTTGAAGGTGTAGAGAAAATTCTACATAAATTTATTGCTCATGAAGAGCATGAAGAAAAAACAACCTTTAATGAAGCCGCTAAAATTAAGGGGGCAATTCGTACTGATTTTATTCTTTCCGCTGAAATTATCATTATTGCATTGGGCGAATTAACCGAAGCGAGCTTGCTGACTCGCATTATTTCCCTTTCGGTAGTGGGTATTGGGATTACTATTTTTGTTTATGGCTTGGTCGCATTGATTGTTAGAGCAGATGATTTCGGTTTATACCTTATCAAAAAAGGTGGCGTAGCGAAGTCAATTGGGAACGCAATTTTAGTGATTATGCCTAAATTTATGCGTTCACTTAGTTTTATCGGTACGCTTGCGATGTTCTTAGTCGGTGGTGGTATTTTCGTACATAATGTGGATTTCATTCATCATTTGCTCGCTGATTATCAATTGGCAGATGGCCTATTAGGTAATGTGGCGACGTTAGTCGTGGGTGTGATTGTAGGCGCGATTGCTTGTGCGATTGTATTACCCGCGATGAAATTATTCGGTAAACACTAAAAACGAGATAAAAAATAACCGCACTTTGATGCTTTCAAGGTGCGGTTTTTTTATAGATGAAACAGACTATTTGCGAGAAGTGTAATCGCCGACACAAACCCATTTATAACTGGTTAAGGCTTCTAATCCCATTGGGCCTCGAGCATGAAGTTTTTGAGTACTTACCGCCACTTCTGCACCTAAACCAAATTGTCCGCCATCGGTAAATCGAGTACTTGCATTAACATACACGGCTGCTGCATCCACTTGATTGATAAATTGTGCGGCTAGTCGTTGATTTTCCGTCAAGATACTTTCTGAATGTTGTGTGCCATATTCACGAATGTGAGCAATCGCCGCATCCATATCTTCAACGACTACAACATTGAGATCCAATGAGCCCCATTCTTGGCGTAGCGCTTGTTCAGTCACTTCTTGCACATCAACATTTGCAGCTTGAAGAGTCGAAAGTGCGGTCGATTTAGCATGGAATTTCACTTTTTTCTCGGCTAAATATTTCGCGAGTTTTGGCAGGAAGCTTTTTGCAATTGAACGTTGAACTAAAAGCGTTTCCAACGTATTACATGTGCTTGGACGTTGGCATTTTGCGTTAGCAATCACCGCAAGGGCTTTTTCTTGGTCAGCGCTTTCTTCTACAAAAAGATGGCAAACGCCTACACCACCGACAATTACCGGAATGGTGGAATGTTGTTTGCAAAGCTCATGTAAGCCCGCACCGCCACGAGGAATAATCATATCCACATAGCGATCCAATTTAAGCAGTTGCATCACAAGTTCACGATTCGGATCGGTAATGGCTTGGACTGCATGGCGTGGTAATCCCGCTTGTTCAAGGGCATTTTGTACCACTTCCACTAAAATTTGGTTGGAATGTTGTGTTTCTTTTCCTCCACGTAAAATCACGGCATTGCCCGTTTTTAAGCAAAGGCTCGCCACATCAATGGTGACATTTGGACGCGCTTCGTAAATGGTACCAATCACGCCAAGCGGAGTACGGACTCGTTCGATCTTTAATCCGCTATCTAAGGTGCCGCCATCAATGATTTTCCCCACAGGATCCGCGAGCGAAATCACATGGCGCACATCATTCGCAATGCCTTTTAGGCGATCTTCGGTTAATAGGAGGCGGTCAATTAAGGCTTCAGATAAACCATTTTGTTTCGCGATTTCAATATCTTTTTGGTTTGCGGCTAGAATACGATCTGTTTGCTGTTCTAATTGTTCCGCAATGATACTGAGTGCATGATTTTTTTCAGTGGTGTTTAACTGCGCTAAAATAAAGGCTGCATCTTTGGCCTGTTTGCCCATTTGTACTAACATAATTATTCCTTTTAATTATTTTGTTTTCTTCGGTAATTTATCATTTGTTTCATCTTCTTGCTCTTGGAAATCGAAAACAGGTAGTCCCCAACCAAATCGAACAGCAAGTAAACGCAGTGCAAAACCGCTGAATAAAGTCAGTAAAATCGTAAATGTATGATCTAATTGAATATGTTGTAATGCCATATACATCACAGCAGAGAAGAATGATACACTGGCGTAAAGTTCTTTTTGGAATACAAGGGGAATGCGGTTACAAAGTAAATCACGCAACACACCACCAAATGCCCCCGTCACCGTTGCTGCAATCGATGTAATGGTAAAACCATAGCCCATATCAATAGCAATCTGCGCACCGATAATGGAATACACGATTAATCCTAAAGCATCTAATACCAAGAAAATCGTACGAAAGTAGCGCATAAAATGTTTGATGAACGGCGCAATAAAAACGGTTAATACTGCCGCACCAGCTACCATGATGAAATATTCAGGGTGTTTAACCCAGCCAACAGGGTAGTGTCCTAATAATACATCACGTACTGTTCCACCGCCAATCGCCGTGACACAGGCGATAATAATTACCCCGAAAATATCCATTTTTTCTCGTCCAGCGGCTAATGCGCCGGTAATTCCTTCGGCGGTAATTCCAATAATATAAAGTACGCCTAATAGCATTTTTTTGTGGTTCCTAAAGTGCGGTTATTATTTTGCTTATTTTAAAAGGGAATGAGGCAAAATGCACGAAAGCCATTAAAAAAAGCCGTAAATTTTGGCATAATGACGCCTTCTTTTTCTAATCGAGAATTTTATGTCAGAAGAACAATCTAAACCCTTGGCCGCATTTCTTGCGATATTGCCAATTGGGTTGCTATTAATGGTCGATTTTTTTATAGAATCTTTGCAACTTGCTGAAAAATTGATTCCTCATTTAGCCTTTGGCGTGTTGATTGCCCAATTGCTTTGTTTAGTTGCCTTTATTAAAGGGGAAATTTGCCCAGGACAGCGTGGACGTTTAATCAAAGCAAATGTCTGTTTTGCGCTTTATTGGTTCGTTTGGCTTGGGATGAGCTTGGCCTCACCACATCATTACGTGATGACTGATATTGTCAGCTTATGCGGGTTATCTGCTGTATATGCAGTGTGGAAACAACCTAAAGATGAAGTCGCTCGCCGTGGTTTTCTCTTAATGGCATCTTTGGTGAGTGGATTGGGTGTCATTGCCTATTTGATGATTTTCTTCGGCAATCCAACACCGAATTTCATGCAATATAACCCACTGGCACAAGCTTTAATGGGCGTCTTGTTGGCAAATTTGTGCTTGTCCGTTTCTCGTAATCGTTTGCAAGGTTTCATTGCATTACTACCATTATTGATGATTTTATTGCTTGCCCTTAATGCGTTGGCAGTACTGATTTTTATTGTTTATCAAGGCACAAGTGCGGTCGTTTTTTCGAACGTTTTCGCATACGGCATTTATTTTCTGCTTCACTTAGTGATAGCGGGTGTATTGCTCTTACACAGTGTAAACAAATGGAAACTCAGCTATAACAGCCTACTCATTGTGTTCTTTATGGCGGCGAGTTTGGCTGTCTGGGCGATGTTTATTTAATGGATAAAATAAAATCTTACGCCGCCCCGATGTGAGTCGTGGGCTGCGTACTATTCGGTTTATTACTTCTTTCTGAACCGGTGGTGGCGCTCGTGATTGATTATTTTGGTTTGGATAAGCCCATTAATCATTGGCAATGGGCGGGTGCAGTGCTGACATTAGTCGCGATTTATCTTGGCTCTCAAAAAAGCAAAACCGCTTAAAACAAAAAAGTGCGGTAAATTTCACCGCACTTTGCTTTCACATTAAACCAATTACTCAGCTGCTTTCTTTTTCAAGTATTGATAGAGCTCGTCTTTAATCCGTAATTTTTCTTTTTTCAAGTTCTCAATTTCCGTATGAGTAGCGAGTTCTATGTTATCAATCTTATTTTTGATCTCTTGGTCTAACACATTGTGTTTTTCAAACAAGCGATCAAAATAAGCATCTTTGTTTTTAAGATTAGTGATTAAATCGCGAAATTCAGGAAACATAGGTTACTCCTCTTGGTTAACGTTCATTTTTATTATAGAACTTTTTTTTGCTGTTTCTAGTGTCTCATTCTCAGAATTTGACAGAGATCACAAAATTAAATTATGGCAAAGTGCGGCCATAAAATTAGATGTTTTTGGCGAGATTAATAAAAGAAAAATCAGGGTTTTAACTGGTTTATTTGCTCAAAGCACGCTAGAATAAAGGTATCTGTTTCATAATGAAAAATAGGGAATTCCAATGATCGATCCAAATTTACTCCGTAATAATCTGGCTGAAGTAGCAGAAAAATTAAAAGTAAAACGTAACTTTATTCTTGATACGGAAAAACTTACCGCATTAGAAGAACAACGCAAAGATTTACAAGTAAAAACTGAAACATTACAAGCAGAACGTAACGCGCGTTCTAAAGCTATTGGTGCGGCAAAAGCACGTGGTGAAGACATCGCGCCATTATTGGCTGAAGTGGATAACATGGGTGAACAGCTTAACGAAGCAAAAACTCAACTTGATGCGGTGTTAGCAGAAATCAATCAAATCGCGTTAAGCATTCCAAACATCCCGGCAGATGAAGTGCCATTAGGTAAAGATGATACTGAAAATAAAGAAATTTTACGTTGGGGTACACCGCGTACATTTGATTTTGAGATCAAAGATCACGTGTCACTAGGTGAAGATGCCAATGGCTTAGATTTTGCAGCAGGGGCTAAATTAGCAGGTGCGCGTTTTGCGGTAATGAAAGGTCAAATTGCTAAAATGCACCGTGCATTAGCGCAATTTATGCTAGATCTTCATACCGAACAACATGGTTATTTAGAAACTTACGTGCCTTATTTAGTTAACCATGCGACCCTTTATGGGACAGGTCAATTACCAAAATTTGGTGAAGATTTATTCCATACTTTAGCGCTAGAAGGCGAACAACCTTACGCATTAATTCCAACAGCGGAAGTGCCAGTGACTAACCTTGTTCGTGATGTGATTGTTGATGAAGCAGATTTGCCAATCAAAATGACCGCACATACCCCATGTTTCCGTTCTGAAGCAGGATCTTATGGTCGTGATACCCGTGGTTTAATTCGTATGCACCAATTCGATAAAGTGGAAATGGTACAAATCGTTGATCCTGATAAATCGATGGAAGCGCTTGAAGAATTAACGGGTCATGCAGAAAAAGTCTTACAACTTTTAAATTTACCCTATCGTAAAGTATTACTTTGTACTGGTGATATGGGCTTTGGTTCTTGCAAAACTTACGACTTAGAAGTGTGGGTGCCTGCACAAGATACTTACCGTGAGATTTCTTCTTGCTCTAACATGTGGGATTTCCAAGCGCGTCGTATGCAAGCACGTTGCAAAGCGAAAGGGGATAAGAAAACTCGCTTAGTGCATACATTGAATGGCTCTGGTTTGGCGGTAGGCCGTACATTAGTGGCCGTGCTTGAGAACTATCAAAATGCAGACGGCTCAATTACAGTACCAGAAGTATTACGTCCTTACATGGGCGGATTAGAAGTGATCGGCAAATAATCAAAAATATATTAATTCAATTTAGGGCTAATTTTTATTAGCCCTTTCTTTCATTTAGAGAAATGAGATTTTTATTCTAGTCTTTGAGATAAATCCACATCAATATTCATGCGTTTAGAGGTAATCTTATAACTTATAAGGTATTAATTTTTAGGAGAATAATAATGACTGATAAACGACCATTTCCATTACCAACAGGGTATTTTGCGATTCCATTAGGTTGAGGTGCCTTGTCTTTAGCTTGGCTACATATGGGCGATACGCTCTCTTTTTCTCGGAATGTGAGTGATATTATTGGCGTAACGTCTGTTTCAGTATGGGCACTTTTCGTCTTGCTTTATATTTATAAAATGATTTATTTCTCTCACGAAGTACGCGATGAATATTGCTGTCCGATACGTTTTTCTTTTCTTGCCTTAATACCGATTACAACGATGTTAAGCGGGGATATTCTGTATCGTTGGCTTCCTCTCATTGGTGAGGGATTAATTTGGATTGGGACAATTGGGCAATTATTGTTTGCTTCAGTGCGTATTAGTGCGTTATGGAAAGATGGCACATTTGAGGAAAAATCGACATTGCCACCGTTTTATTTGCCCTCTGTGGCGACTAACTTTACAAGTGCCTCATCATTAGCCTTACTAGGCTATCAAGATTTAGGTTATTTGTTCTTAGGTGCGGGGATGATTGCTTGGATTATTTATGAACCGGTGTTATTCCAACGTTTACGCGTGTTGCAAATTGAACCTCAATTTCGTCCAACCATGGGGATCATTCTCGCCCCAGCATTCGTGGGATCCTCGGCGTATTTATCGCTTAATGGGGGAGAGATCGATCTTTTCGTTAAGCTCTTATGGGGATACGGTTTTTTACAAATGTTCTTTTTAATTCGTCTGTTCCCTTGGATTAGTGAAAAAGGGCTGAATATTGGCTTCTGGGCTTTTTCATTCGGATTAGCTTCTTTAGCGAATGGGGCTGTTTTTTTCGTTCATCATAATGTACTGAGCGGCTTGGCAAATGGTGCATTTATCTTTGCTAACCTGATGATGAGTGGTTTAGTACTGATGACACTAGGAAAAATTTTTAAAGGACAATTTTGGTTAAAGTAATTTAAATAAAAAGTACGGTTAAAAAATGATTTGCACCCCAAAAGTTGGACTAAATAGCCAATAATTGAGGTGCAAATTTTATATGACTACATCGTAATATTTCCTACAATGCTACGAGTTTCCTCCCGAACTTCGGTGAGTTTTACTTTCACCAAATCCCCGATTTTGTAACGGCGTTCCCCTTGAATATACAGTGCTAATTCATCAGCATTCACTTGCATTTCAGCTTTATTTGGATGCAGTGTAGAGGTGGGTACGAACATAGATGCGCCATTTTCCAATAATTGAACACGTAAACCGCCACGCATTACATCTTGCACTTCTGCATCAAATTCAGCGTTTTCAGCGACCTTATCAGAAAGATAGCGACAATATAACCAATCTGCAATATCACGTTCAACCAAGCGATTTTGACGACGCGCTTCTTGTAGGCGAGCCAGAACCTCATCTTGTGGTTTTTCACAAGCTTGTTGAGTGAGCACAGCTTTAATTAAACGATGGTTCACCATATCGGAATATTTACGAATAGGCGATGTCCAGGTCGCATAACCTTCTAATCCAAGTCCAAAATGTGGAGCAAGTTCGGATTTAAATTCCGCAAAGGTTAAATAACGACGTAAACGGAATTCTAAATAGTCACCTTCAATTGGTTCAATATCATGACGCATTTGGCAATAACCCTTTAAGGTTGCCAAATTTTCTACCGAATAACGCTCAGTAAGCTCGGCTTGATTTTCTTCATTAGCTAAATTTGCCATTAAGAAATTATGCGCATTTTCTAAGAATTTCTTATCAAACCCAGAGTGCGTATTAAAAATACCGGTTTGTGCTTGTTCAGCTAAGAATTGAGCCGCACAGATATTAGCAATAATCATGGATTCTTCCACGATTTGATTGGCAATGCGGCGATATTCTGCTTTAATTTCTTTCACTTTGCCATTTTCAGCGAGAATAAAGGAGTAATCCGGTTTCTCTTTAAATAAAAGAGAATGCGTTTTACGCCATTGAATACGTGCTTTAGTAAATTGATGTAACCAATCAATTTGCTGTGCAATTTCTGGTGTTTCCGGTTGCCATGCATCCGGTACTTGTTCTAAATAATCTGAGATCTTGTTATAGACTAATTTTGCTTTAGATTGTACATAAGCTGACACAAAATGCGGTTTAGCCGTGATGTTGCCGGCAAGATCCGTTTCGATATAACACACTAATGCAGGGCGAGTTTCATTTGCCATTAATGAGCATAAGTCATCAGACAATTCACGCGGCAACATAGGAATGTTAAAGCCAGGTAAATAATTGGTAAAACAACGCTGTTTCGCATCTTTTTCAATTTGTGAATCTAATGCAATGTAAGCTGTTGGATCCGCAATAGCAACGACTAATCGCCAGCCGGTTTGCGTACCATTTTGTTCGATAGGTTCAATGTAAAGCGCATCGTCCATATCCTGCGTGCTTTCAGAGTCAATAGTGACAAAATGAAGTGCGGTCAGATCTTCGCGAGTTTGTTGATCTAACATCTCATAGCTTTCGGCACCTTGCACAGGATGACGAGATTGCTCATGACGTGCCAATGTCACCCACCAAGGGGCTAATTCATCATCAGCACGGCAGATAAATTGATTGATAGTGGCATAGAAAAAGCGATCATCACGTAATGGGTGCGTTTTTAAATTTGCTACGACCCAGTCGCCTTCTTGTAATTCTTCTTTGACGGATTTAGCTTGTTGTGCACCAATGGGTTGGTTGATACTTGGGTGATCAACCAAAACTTGCAATTTCTTGTCTTTATTGAACCGCACTTTGGCAATAAAGCGCGTGAGCATTGGCTCAATTAATTCTTCAGGTTCAGCTTGCTCTTTATCGCCTTGTTTTTCAATGGTGGCTTTGATTTTGTCACCGTGCATCACTTTTTTCATTGCGGGTGGGGCAATAAAGTAGCTTTTTTTATCGCACTCTAAAAAACCATAAGCTTTATCAGTACTTTTTACCACGCCTTCAACGTGTTCTTTGCTATCGTGGATTTGTTGCTTAAGTTGTGCGAGTAATGGATTATCTTGGAACATAGTTATATTTAAAAAGAGAGAAAAGGCAGACTGAAAAGCCTGCCTAAAAATAGACTGTACGAAAAATTATTCTTCGCCTAATTCGCCCATTGCAGTGATGCTGAAACCTGCATCAACGTGAACGATTTCACCGGTAATACCCGATGCTAAATCAGAACATAAGAATGCGGCTGAGTTGCCCACATCTTCGATAGTGACAGTGCGGCGTAATGCTGCGGTTTTCTCAAAGGTAGAAAGCATTTTCTTGAAGTTTTTAATGCCTGATGCCGCTAAAGTGCGGATTGGACCAGCAGAGATCGCATTCACACGAATACCTTCTTTACCTAAATCCGCTGCCATTACGCGAGTTGCCGCTTCAAGAGATGCTTTTGCTAAACACATCACGTTGTAGTTAGGAATTGCACGTTCTGCCCCTAAGTAAGAAAGCGTTAACAACGCTGCATTTGGATTTAAGTAAGGACGAGCCGCTTGTGCCATTGCAACAAAACTGAATGCACTGATGTCGTGAGCGATACGGTAGCCTTCACGAGTTGCGGCGTTTACGTAATCACCATCTAATTGATCGCCTGGTGCGAATGCAATAGCGTGTACAAAACCATCAAATTTTTCCCAACGTTTGCTTAATTCAGCAAAGCAGTTTTGGATGCTTTCATCGGTCGCTACGTCTAAAGGTAATACGATGTCAGAACCAAATTCTTTTGCAAATTCTTCTACGCGTGGTTGTAATTTATCGTTTAAATAAGTGAAAGCAAGTTCAGCGCCTTGTTCTTTCATTGCTTTTGCGATCCCGTAAGCAATAGAACGGTTGCTTGCAAGACCTGTCACTAAAATACGTTTACCAGTTAAGAAACCCATATTTTTTCCTATGTTTGAGTTAAAAAAATCGACGAGATTATACTTGTTTTGTGTGCTTTCGGCAATTAATCACACTTTGTACCAGTTAGGCCGGATTATCAATATCTTTAAATTCTACATCCAAGCCATATTCAGCCGCTAGCCATTCACCTAATGCTTTAATGCCATAGCGTTCAGTAGCATGGTGACCCGCCGCAAAGAAATGAATACCTTGCTCACGAGCAGAGTGAATGGTTTGCTCCGAAACCTCACCGGTAATAAAAGCATCACAACCTTGTGCTGCGGCTAAATCAATATAGCCTTGTCCACCACCAGTACAAATGCCAATTTTACGGATTAAGTGCGGTCCATTTTCGGTGCAAATTAATGGTTTACGGTGAAGTGCTTGCTCAATACGTTGCGCAAATTCTTCAGCGGTAATGGGATCTTTTAACGTTCCCCAAACAGGAATACTGGTTGAGCTATTTTCTAAAGGTTGAAGATCGCTAATCCCTAATAACTGAGCAAGTTTTGCGTTGTTGCCTAATTCAGGGTGAACATCTAAGGGTAAATGGTAGCCATATAAATTGATGTCATTCACAAGCAAGGTTTTGATACGTTTGCCTTTCATGCCGCGAATACAAGGATTTTCACTTTTCCAAAAATAGCCATGGTGGACAAGTACTGCATCAGCTTGTTGTGCAACGGCATAATCAATCAAAGCTTGGCTTGCGGTGACGCCCGTGATGATCTTTTTGATCTCCGCTTTGCCTTCTACTTGCAAACCGTTAGGCGCATAATCGTTAATTCTGTCTGTGCTAAGTTTTTCGTTTAGTAAACGTTCAAGTTCTAGGTTGTTCATGATTTCTAAGAAAAAAGAAAAGGGTGAGATATGGTAAGAGATTTCAAAAAAAATGGCTAGTGCAAAAGGAGTGGGGGGAATGCACTAGCCAGTAGTGTGTTTGTCATAACACAAGTTTACTATCTAAAACGAGGTTAATTATATATTTAATTATATAAAGATCAAGAAAAAAATAAGGAAAATTTTCCTTATTTTTCGATATGTCGTTTTAGCATTCAAAAACAAATGAAAAATCAACCGCACTTATGAATACAAACTCGGTTCATCTTCCGTTGGGCGTGTTTTAAATCGGCGATGTAGCCACATGTATTGTTCCACACCTTTTAAGATTTCTTTTTCCACGACTTTATTCATTCGTGCAGCGATCGCCGTTTCATCTGAAAGATCAGAAAAATCCACTGGTGGCGAAATGCTGACCGTATAGCCTGAACCATCTTTATTACGTAATGGGGCAAAAGGCACGACTTTGCAATTTGGTGCGGATTTAAGTAGATAGTAACTGCCCGTCGTGGTTGCCGCTTCTTGTACGGCAAAGAAAGGCACAAATACCGCATTTTTTCTGCCGTAGTCATGATCAGGGGCATACCAAATGGTTTCACCTTTGCGTAAGGCTTTGAGCATACCACGCAGATCTTTTCGGTTTAGCATATCTTTATTTGAACGTAAGCGACCTTTGATTTGTAGCCAATCCAATACAGGATTGTCATTTGGACGGTAAACGCCTACGCCAGGATGATGTAAGCCCACAATACGTGCGCCTAACTCAAGAGTGAGGAAATGAACACCCACAAAGATAATGCCGTCTTGGGCATTTTCTTTTAAATAATTTAAGCCTTCAATTTTTGACCATTTTTTAATGCGCGCATCAGACCAAAACCACGCCATACCGGTTTCAATAATCGCCATCCCAACGGCACGCAAGTTTTCTTGCAAAATGGCTTCACGCTCTTGTTCGGGCATTTCTGGGAAGCAGAGCTCAAGATTTCGGCGAGCAATTGCAGCACGGCGTTTTCCTACTTTTAATTTTGAGAAAAGCCAGCCTAAGCCATTGCCGATGTGACGTAAAATTGGATAGGGAAGTAACAAAAGGCTTCGCCAAATCGCCACACCAAGCCAAAAGCCCCAGTATTTAGGGGCAAGAAAGTGCGGTTGAAATTGAGGGAGTTTTTCGTTTTTCATAATTCTTTTCTGGTTAGTTCGAC
The DNA here is from genome assembly GCF_054332375.1 of Haemophilus sp. SZY H53. Taxonomy (NCBI): domain Bacteria; kingdom Pseudomonadati; phylum Pseudomonadota; class Gammaproteobacteria; order Pasteurellales; family Pasteurellaceae; genus Haemophilus; species Haemophilus sp. SZY H53. The sequence continues at coordinate 37,531 of NZ_JBTGNV010000011.1, read as the reverse complement.
GTGTAGTTTATCGCAAATTTGAGTTGTGGTAAAATTGCACCAAATTTTTATTATTCCAACAGAGAGATTTCAAAATGGCTCAATATTCTGCCAATTTTAATCAAGCGAAAGTATTAGTGTTAGGCGATGTGATGCTTGACCGTTACTGGTTTGGTGCGACTAATCGTATTTCACCGGAAGCACCAGTTCCTGTGGTTCGTGTACAAGATAATGAAGAGCGTGCAGGTGGTGCAGCAAACGTGGCAATGAATATTGCTTCTCTTAATGTACCTGTGCAAATTTTGGGATTAATTGGTCAAGATGAAACAGGTGCAGCCTTAACCAATTTATTACAACATCAAAAAATTGATTGTAATTTTGTGGCATTGGATACTCACCCAACCATTACGAAATTACGTATTTTGTCTCGTCATCAACAATTACTACGCTTGGACTTTGAAGAAGATTTCCAAAACGTGGAATGTAATGAGTTGCTTGCGAAATTAGAAACGGAAGTGAAAAACTTTGGTGCGCTAGTGCTTTCTGATTACGGTAAAGGTACATTAAAAGATGTGCAAAAGATGATCCAAATTGCACGTAAAGCAAACGTACCCGTGTTAATCGATCCAAAAGGTACAGATTTTGAGCGTTATCGTGGTGCGACTTTACTGACACCAAATATGTCAGAGTTTGAAGCGGTGGTAGGTAAGTGTGATTCTGAAGAAGAGATCATTGAGAAAGGTTTAAAATTAATTTCAGACATCGAATTGACCGCACTTTTAGTGACGCGCTCTGAAAAAGGCATGACATTACTTCGTCCAAATCAAGAACCGTTCCATTTACCAACCGTTGCAAAAGAAGTGTTTGATGTAACGGGGGCGGGCGATACCGTAATCAGTGTCTTAGCAACCGCACTTGCAGACGGTCTTTCTTTTGAAGAATCTTGCTACTTAGCCAATGTGGCGGCAGGTATTGTGGTTGGTAAATTGGGTACATCAACGGTTTCTACTGTGGAATTAGAGAATGCAATCCATGGACGTTCTGAAACAGGCTTCGGTATTATGTCAGAAAGCCAATTAAAAACTGCAGTATCTCATGCTAAAGCGCGCGGTGAGAAAATTGTGATGACAAACGGTTGTTTTGATATTCTTCATCCAGGTCATGTGTCTTATTTAGAAAATGCTCGCAAACTTGGCGATCGCTTAATTGTTGCCGTGAATACGGATGATTCAGTCAAACGCTTAAAAGGTGAAAGTCGTCCAATTAACAATCTGAATGCTCGTATGGCAGTATTGGCTGGTTTAGCTTCAGTGGATTGGGTAGTCTCTTTTGATGAAGATACACCACAACGTTTAATCGGTGAGATTTTACCGGATTTATTGGTAAAAGGCGGCGATTACAAACCAGAAGAGATTGCAGGCAGTAAAGAAGTGTGGGCGAACGGCGGTGATGTTCGTGTATTGAATTTCGAAAATGGCTGTTCAACTACAAACGTGATTGAGAAAATCAAAGCGCTGAAAGATTAATGGCTTTATAAAAACGACGGGCAACCTGTTTTACAAGTTGCCCGTTTTTTATTTTAGAATTTATATCGGATATTGCCGAAATAAATGCGTCCTTCTTCTGGGTAGCCAGCTTGATAGTAGTAGTTTTTATCAAAGAGGTTCGATACACCCGCTTCTAAACTTAACCCTGAAACAGGTTCATAGATCAATTTCGCATTGCTATTTCCAAAACCAGAGAGTTTCACGGTTTCACCACCATCTAAATAATAACGGCCATGTTCCGCTTCTTGTCTCACATAAAGTGAAAGATTTGGTAGCATTTTCCAATCAACAAATGCAAAGAATTTATGTTTTGGCACATTTTTCACAATGATATCTTGGGTTTTATTTTTTGCATGGGTATAGGTGTAGTTTGCCCCTAACGTTAAATTATCCGTTGCAAAAAGATTAACGGCCAGTTCAACGCCTTTAAACGCTTCTTTGCCCACATTTTGGTACTGATTGAGCTTTTTGCTAATTGCGACTTCTTCAATCGCATCTTTTACTTCAGAGTAGAACAGTGCGCTATCCACTCTTAACCAATCGCCAAAGGTATGCATATAGCTTGCTTCGTAGTGGTAGGCAGTTTCTGGGCTTAAAAACGGATTCGGTTCAGTACGTCCAAATCGGCGAGAATAACGTTCTTTCATTGTGGCAAAGCGTGTTTTCTTCGCAAAACTCAGCGCAAATTCATCATGTTCAGTGAAATGATGGGCTAGTTTGATTTGGTAATTAAAGGCATGTTTATTACCGATATCAAACGGACAAATCGCATTTTTTTGATGAGTTGATGCACATTGTTTTTCAAATTTCTCTGCACGGTTTGAATCGCGTTTGTCGTAGCTGATACCTGTAATCAGAGAGGTTTTCTCATTAAAACGATGAGTATTTTCTAAACCAAAGCTGTAGGTACGATCTTTATCTACTGCGGTAGGTTCATCATCATTATGTTCGCGATGAACGTCATATTTAATGAGGGTAGAGAATTTTAAGCGATCTTTTGAGGTTAAATCGCCACCTAAATCGAAGCCTGCACCGTAGGAGTAATCACGGTAATAGCTATTAAAGCTCGATTTTTTCTTTTGAGTACTGAATGTAGCGTCATCAAAAGCACGTAGGTCATTTTTAAAGGTATCGTAAAATGCTTTCGTATTTAGCGTGAGATTGTGGGCGCCAAATTCAGTATGGGAAAGGAAATAGATACTGTCTTTATCCCACATCGGCCAGCGCCAATAGCGTTCAAAACTATCAGATCCAGAATAGAAAGGTGATTCTTTGGTGCCTTTTTGTGTGGAGAACGCAAGCGCGTATTCATCATGCTCATTTGGTGTATAAGCGACTTTCAAACTTAGTTTTTTATCACGTTGTTTAGAATTTTCTGCTCGGCCACCATCATCCCCTTTGGGATTGATTTGTTGATAATAATGAGAAAGTTGTAAGCCTTGTTTTTCAACAAAAGAACCACTTATTTGCGCATAAAATAATTCTTGTTTAGTCCCTAGATTAAAATCAGTTTTATTGGTTGTTGTACCACCACTCTTACCATGTGAAAAACCATAGCCAATAGAACCTTCGAAAGGTTTAGTTGGTTTTTGGGAAATTAAATTCACTGCTCCACCCATGGTATTTGCGCCATAAAGCACAGAGCTTGCGCCTTTAGAAATATCAATACGAGATAAATCAAAGGTGGTAAAACGACCTAAGTCCATTTCGCCATCATAAGGGACATAAACAGGAATACCATCAATAAATACGGGTACGCGGCGAGCATTAAAACCACGTACTAATAAGTTGTATTCGTTGCGTGCGCCCCCATGTTCGACAAACACACCTGGTGTGCTTTTTGCTACATCAGACACACGATCTTGGTTGTTTTTTTGTAATTCAGCTTGATCAATACGCGCGGTGCTGAGATCACTCGCTTTTTCACCGATGACTTCAATTTGACCAAGAGTAAATACATTCTCGGCATAAGCAGGCAAGCAAGCCAAACTAATGGCGATGCAAAGTAGTTTCTTTTCCATTGGAACATCCTTTTAGGTTGGGGTTGAAACGTAACTTCAATGCAATAGTGATCGCGGCGAAAATTTTCTCATCATTATGGGGGAAATTTTCTCGTAAAGTGCGGTTAGAATCGCTGAAGTTTATTTTTCCGTTAGCTAATTCAGTGAGTAAAATCGAAGGGGTAAGTTGAAGTTGCTCCGCAATTTGTAGAATTGAAAAGTGCTCAAACGTCATGATCAAACGGTCTAAATTGCAATAGGTGGGATAGCGACTATGTGTCACTAAATCGTTAAATTGTTGAACAATTTTGACCGCTTTATTTTTACGATTGAAGACGTGTAAAGCCACACCCAAAATAAACAGTAAAGCAGAACCTAAATGCAACTGAAAGATGCCTTGAATGGGCCACTGGAAGTAAATCCCTAAGCCGCTGAACAATATCCCTGCTAATCCTGCAATGAGTATGCAAAGCAAGCAAAACTTATAAATCACATCCCATTTCATTTTTTCACCTTTAGCTATGAATAATAAATATTATATAATTGAAAATATAACGATGTTATTCTAACAAAATTTATCTGTTATGTTAAAAAATATATAGCGTTAAAATTAAGTTGTATCAGTTGAATGGCTAAAAGAGGGAGAAAACATGAAAAAATGGATAACCATTGTACTTTCAGTCTGTGTAGGAACCGCAGCATTAGCAACCGAGGAAGTATCTTATTTGGCAGGGGAATTGCCTCAGCCTGCTAAAATTGAAAAAGTATTAAGTGCGGGCAATCCAGCCGATGTATTATTGCTTTCAAGTGCACCGAATAAATTGCTTGGATTGGCAGGATTTAATATGGAAAAACGCGGAAAACTGTTTCCTGCAGTGCAACAAACTTTACCAACCTTAGGGAAAATAGCTGGAAAAGGCAGCACGCTCTCGCCAGAGAAAATTGTGGCATTACAACCGAATTTAATTATTGATGTGGGTAATGTTACGCCAAACTATATCGATCAAGCAAAGCGCACCTTTGAGCAAACGGGCGTGCCTTATTTATTGTTAGATGGCAAACTCAGCGAAACACCGACTACCTTACGTTATTTAGGCAAAGTATTAGGGGTAGAGAACTTAACTAAACCTCAGGCTAAGTATGCGGAAGAAACGCTTAAACAAGCGGTCGAAAACGCCTCTAAATTTACCAAAACCTTCTATTTAGCTCGTAGTGCAGATGGCTTACAAACAGGACAAAAAGGCTCCATTCATACGGAAGCCATTGAAATAGTCGGTTTAAAAAACGTGGTGGAAGGCGATCATAAAGGGCTCACACAGGTTTCGATGGAGCAGCTTTTATTATGGAATCCTGATGTGATTTTTAGCCAATATCCTGAGTTTTTGCAAACCTTAAAAGATAATCCGCAATGGCAACAATTAAGTGCGGTCAAAAATGGACAAGTTTTTTTAATTCCGAATAATCCATTTGGTTGGTTAGATTCGCCACCTAGTGTAAACCGCTTGCTTGGAGTACGTTGGGTCTCTCATTTAGTCAGCGGTAAACCTATTGCTGAATTTGCAAAAGAAGTACAAACGTTTTATCACTTGTTCTATCAGATTGAATTAACCGCAGAAAAAGCGGCTCAATTGCTACATGATGTGAAATAGCTATGCCGTATATTGTTCAGCGTAACCCGAAAGTATTTTTCACTTCGTTGGTGATTTTGTTAGTCGGCACCATTTTGCTCTCGTTGAATGTGGGGAAATTTTCGATTTCGACATTTCAACTTGCACAGGCTATTCGATGTGTCTTTGAAACCGAATGTCAAACACCATCTTCCGTTGAAACCGTGCTTTGGCATATTCGCACACCACGTATTTTAGTGGCGTGTTTAGTGGGAGCTGCGCTGGCTGCAGCTGGTGCGACTTATCAGGGGATGTTTAAAAATCCGTTGGTTTCTCCCGATATCTTAGGTGTTTCAAGCGGTGCAGGACTAGGTGCATCACTGGCAATTTTCTACAATTTACCGATGTTTTATGTGCAGCTTTTTGCCTTTACTGGCGGTATCTTGGCGGTGCTGTGTGTTTCTATGGTCGCATCACGAAGCCGTAATCAAGATCCAATTTTAGTTTTAGTACTTTCAGGGATTGCTATCGGTTCATTACTTGGCGCAGGTATTTCACTGTTAAAAATTTTAGCTGATCCTTTTACTCAGCTACCTTCCATTACTTTTTGGCTCTTAGGCAGTTTTACCGCGGTTGGTGTGAAAGAATTAAGTCAACTTGCCCCAATTTTAATCTTCGGTATTTTGCCGCTTTTCTTATTACGTTGGCGATTAAATCTACTTGCCTTAGAAGAAGATGAAGCCAAAAGCCTTGGCATTCCTATTCAACGCACGCGCTATATTTTGATTATTTTCACTACGCTTTGTACAGCAAGTGCAGTCTCAATTACAGGCATTATTGGCTGGGTTGGCTTGCTCGTGCCTCATATTGCTCGATTATTAGTGGGGGCTAATTTCATTTTATTACTTCCAACATCGTTGTTGCTCGGCGCGAGCTTTTTACTTCTCACGGATACACTTGCTCGCACAGTTGCGAGCATTGAACTCCCAATAGGGATTTTAACCTCCGCTTGTGGCGCACCGTTTTTCCTCTATTTATTGTTGAGAGGGCGAAAATGAATTTAATTGAAACCCAACAGCTCACCATTGGCTATGGCAATAAACCGTTGTTAGACAAAATCAATTTTGCTTTAAAACCTCAGCAAATTTGCTGTTTACTTGGCGCCAATGGGGCAGGGAAAAGTACTTTCTTAAAAACCTTGTTAGGCTTGCAACCTGCACTAAATGGGCAAATTTTTTTTCAAAATAGACCGCTTGCTACATATTCTGCCGCTGAATTAGCACGTGAAATCGCTTATGTACCACAAGCACATGCTCAACTTTTTCCTTTTCTTGTGCAAGATATGGTATTGATGGGGCGTTCTGCTTATTTGAAATGGTATCAAACGCCGAAAGCTGAAGATAGAGATCTTGCCCTTTCTGCCTTAGACGAATTACAAATCACACATCTTGCCAAACGTTATTATCACGAACTCAGCGGTGGAGAAAAGCAACTAGTACTCATTGCACGAGCTATCGCTCAACAGGCGAAATTGTTGATTATGGACGAACCGACAGCCAGTCTTGATTTCGGTAATCAAATTCGGGTGCTAGAAAAAATTAAGCAATTACAGCATCAAAATATAGCCTTATTGATTACCACGCATAACCCTCAACAATCGGTCTATTTAGCCGAGAATATTGCTATGCTCGATCAAGAATTTGGTTTCCAACAAGGTGAGAAAAGTGAATTAATGACGCTTGAAAACCTCGCCAAAATTTACCGCACTTCAGTTCAGGAATTGCAAAAACATCTCAACATTTAAGGATAAACTATGATTTATTTCTCAGACAAAGAACTCGATGATCTTTTATTAGAAGATATTTGTCGCGGAGATTTAACCACGCGCGCATTAGGGGTGGAAAAAGTCCCAGCAAAAATTGAATTCAAACGTAAAAATACCGGTGTAGTGGCAGGGATTTCGGTAGCAGAACGATTACTGAAAAAATTAGACATTACTCCACAGATTTATGTGAATGAAGGGGAATCCGTTGAAGCAGGTGCAGTGTTGCTAAGTGCGGTCGATTCTGCGGACAAATTACAGCAGGCATGGAAAGTAGTGCAGCTTGTATTGGAATGGTCTTGTGGCATGGCACAATACACGGCGGAGATGATTAGTAATGCCAAAGCCATTAACCCGAATGCGGTGGTAGCTTGTACCCGTAAAAGTATTCCAAATACCCGAAAACTGGCGACCAATGCGGTGCTGGCTGCCGGTGGACATATCCATCGTCAAGGCGTGAGTGAAACTGTATTGGTTTTCACTAACCATCGTAATTTATTGTCTGAGCCGAATAACTGGGTGCATATCGTGGAAACCTTAAAGCGTGAAGCACCAGAAAATAAGATTACTCTTGAAGCAGACAATTTTGCTCAATTCGAACAAATGATTACAGCCTCTCCCGATATTATTCAGCTAGATAAATGGTCGGTTGAAGATGTTAAAACAGCCCAGGATCTCATCAATGCGCAAGGCAAAAATATTACGCTTTCTGTAGCGGGTGGTGTGAATAAAAATAATGTGGCGGATTATGCCAAGCTAGGTATTAATTTGTTTATTACCTCTGCGCCTTATTATGCTGCACCAGAGGATATTAAGGTGGTGATCAGTAAAGCATAGTCGTTTTGCTTAGAACATCTATTGTTTTGTATATATCGCTATATATTTTGTTGTATAATTCAGATCCGTTTTCATTTTAAGGATAATTTATGAAATTTAATCGCTTATTTGCTGCAGCTTTGTTCGGTATTTTCTCTACATCGGCTTTGGCTGATCGCGTTGTAACTGATCAACTAGATCGTCAAGTGACTATTCCTGATCATATTCAGCGTGCTGTAGTATTACAGCATCAAACCCTTAATATTGCCGTGCAATTAGATGCCACTAAACAGATTGTTGGCGTGTTATCAAATTGGAAAAAACAACTGGGGCAAAATTATGTACGTTTAGCACCGGAATTAGAAAAAATGGCCATGCCAGGCGATTTAAATTCGGTGAATATTGAAAGTTTGTTGGAATTAAAACCGGATGTGGTGTTTGTTACCAACTATGCGCCACCGGAAATGATTAAACAAATTGCTGATACAGGTATTCCGGTGATTGCCATTTCTCTACGAACTGGTAGCGATAAAGATAAACTTAATCCAACCTTGGCCGATGAAGATAAAGCTTATAACGAAGGCTTAACTCAAGGTATTGAGTTGATTGCCCAAGTATTTGAAAAAGAACAACAAGGCAAAGAATTAGTTAAAGCGGCATTTGCGAATCGTAAAATGTTAGCCGATCGTTTAGGGGCAATTCCTGCAGATAAACGAGTGCGTACCTATATGGCCAACCCAGATTTAAATACCTATGGTTCGGGTAAATATACTGGTTTAATGTTGGAACATGCAGGTGCTTACAACGTTGCGGCAGCGACAGTGAAAGGCTTTAAACAGGTATCTATGGAAAATGTGCTTGAGTGGAATCCAGCAGTGATTTTGGTACAAGATCGTTATCCTAAAGTGGTGTCACAAATTAAAGAAGATGCAGCTTGGGCTAATATTGATGCAGTGAAAAATAACCAAGTATTTTTAATGCCAGAATATGCGAAAGCTTGGGGTTATCCGATGCCAGAAGCCTTAGCATTAGGCGAAGTTTGGTTAGCAAAATCGCTATATCCGCAAAAATTTCAAGATATCGATTTAGATAAAATGGTGAATGACTACTATTTAAAATTCTATCGTCAACCGTATAACAATGGTAAATAAACATTCTAAATTGATGGGCTTGTTGCTCATTGTCTTGGTCGCTAGCGCCCTGATTTCTTTAGGAATCGGGCGTTATGCTTTATCCTTAGAGCAGATTTTGCAAATTTTAGCGGCAAAATTGACCGCACTTCCTATTGATCCAATCCATCAGCAAGTTATTTTCCAAGTTCGTTTACCGCGTATTTTATCTGCCCTTTGTGTGGGGGCCGGATTAGCCTTAAGCGGCGCCGCATTACAGGGCATTTTTCGTAATCCGTTGGTGGATCCGCATATTATTGGTGTTACCTCAGGTTCAGCATTTGGCGGCACGTTGGCCATTTTTTTTAGTTTGAGTCTGTATGGCTTATTTGCCAGTACGATTTTTTTCGGTTTAAGTACATTAGTTCTCGTTTTTTTGTTTAGCGTAAAGTTTGGTCGAAGAAGTTTACTGATGTTAATTTTAATCGGGATGATTTTAAGTGGGCTGTTTTCTGCATTGGTGAGCTTATTGCAGTACGTTTCCGACACTGAAGAAAAATTACCGAGTATCGTGTTTTGGTTGATGGGCAGTTTCGCTACAGCCAATACAGAAAAATGGCTATTTTTCTTAGTCCCTTTTGTGTGTTGTTCGACTTTATTGCTGAAACTTAGTTGGCGCTTAAATTTGCTCTCCTTAGAGGATAAAGAGGCTAAAGCATTAGGTGTGAAAGTTGGACGATTACGCTGGTTGGTTATTGGTCTTAGCGGAACGTTAGTCGCTTGCCAAGTGGCGATTAGTGGCAGTATCGGTTGGGTTGGGTTGATCATTCCCCATATTAGTCGCATGTTGGTCGGTGCCAATCACCAACGTTTACTGCCTTGTACAATGCTAGTGGGGGCAATTTATATGTTGTGGGTGGACAATGCTGCTCGCGCTTTGACCGATAATGAAATTCCTATCAGCATTTTAACCGCACTTATTGGCGCACCTCTGTTTGGTATATTAGTTTATCGTTTAAAACGAAATGGAGCGATGCGTGACTGATTTGATTAAAGTAAGTGAGCTTGCATTTGCTTATGAAAAAAATAACCTGCTTTTTCAACATCTCAATTTTGCTTTACAGGCAGGAGAGATTCTTGCTATTTTAGGACAAAATGGTTGTGGCAAAAGTACCTTGTTAGATCTGTTACTTGGCATTCATCGCCCCTTACAAGGTAATATTCAGCTGAATAACTCAATTGGTTTTGTCCCGCAATTTTTCAGTGCACCTTTTGCCTATTCGGTATTGGATATTGTGCTAATGGGGCGTTCAAACCATATTGCCATCTTTAGTAAGCCCAAACCCAAAGATATTGAAGTAGCATTACAAGCGTTAGCCGATTTACAGTTACAGCATTTAGCAGGGCAAGATTTTGCTTCACTTTCAGGAGGGCAGCGCCAGTTGATCTTGATTGCGCGTGCCATTGCATCCGAATGTCGTTTAATGCTGTTGGATGAACCAACTTCAGCACTTGATTTAGCCAATCAGGATGCGGTGTTATCACTTTTAAGACAATTAACGAAAAAGCGCGGCTTTGGAATTATTTTCACCACGCATCAACCTAACCATGCACAAGCTATTGCGGATAAAACACTTTTGATCAATCGAGATTTTATTCGCTTTGGGCAAACGGATGAAATATTAACTTCTGAAAATCTGACTGCACTCTTTCATTTACCCATGATTGTTGAACAATCGCAATATCAACAGCAACAGTTTAGCCATTTTGTGCCAGTTTATGAGGTGTTGTTAGAAGGAAAGAGATATGAATAAACTCACTATTTATAGCGCAGGAAGCTTTCGATATGCCTTATTGGAAATTACTGGTGCATTTAAGCAATGTAATGAAGTAGAAATTGAATGCATATTTGGTCCCGCTGGTTTATTGAAAACACGCATAATGGAAGGGGAGTTAGCTGATGTTTTTATTAGTGCGAATTCAGAAAATGTATCGGCACTAGGGAGTCGAGTTTTTCAGCAGCAGGTGCTCACTTATAATCAACTTATGCTGACAACAAAAAATAAGCCAAAATTTCAGCGAGATACTCTAGATTTACTTTTGGATTCGAAATATCGCTTGGCAACCTCAACGCCTATTTGTGATCCTTGTGGCGATTATACTTGGCAGCTTTTTGACCTCATTGAAAAAGATTATCCAGAACAAGGTAAAAGGTTAAAATCGAAGGCATTGAAATTGGTTGGAGGAACAGAAAATCAAGTTGTTATACCACCAGGTGAAATGGCTTCACATTATCTCTTGAAAAACGATTATGCGGATATGATGTTGGGCTATGCGCATTACCAGACAAGATTAGAAAATGCGGGGATGCTTTGTCATACATTACCATCTAAATATGATATTCGCGCAGAGTATGTCCTTGCTATGCTGAATGATACCGAATTGACGCAACGATTTTATCAATTTTTATTGAGCAAGCATGCGCAAGAGATTATTCGTAAGAATGGATTTAAAAATGATTAAACATTTAGGGGGAACAGCGTAATAATTCCTTGCTTTTATTGGCTTCAATCGTTAAAATTCAGGTTCCTTGTCATCGCTGAGTTAGAGATCGGCGAATGATGTATTAATAACACTACCTTTTAGGAGTAAAAAATGTCTCTAAGTACTGAAAAAAAAGCAGCAATCGTTGCTGAATTTGGTCGCGATGCGAAAGATACTGGTTCTTCTGAAGTTCAAATCGCATTATTAACTGCACAAATCAACCACTTACAAGCTCACTTCGCTGAGCACAAAAAAGACCACCATGGTCGTCGTGGTTTATTACGTATGGTTTCTCGTCGTCGTAAACTTTTAGACTACTTAAAACGTACTGATCTTGCTTTATACCAAAGCACTATCGCTCGTTTAGGTTTACGTCGCTAATTTTTATTACGATAGTAAAAATAAAAGCCTTCGGATTACCGAGGGCTTTTTTATTTTCTACATATTAGAAAAATAAAAAACGGCCAAAAATTTGACCGCTCTTTTTTAGTTCATTAGTTTGCAATGCCTTTATGGCGAAGTAATGCATCTAATTGAGGTTCACGTCCACGGAAACGTTTGAATAATACCATTGGTTCTTCAGAGCCGCCGCGAGTGAGAATTTCATCTAAGAAGGATTTACCCGTAACTGGATTGAAAATCCCTTCTTCTTCAAAACGAGAGAAGGCATCAGCAGATAGCACTTCAGCCCATAAATAGCTGTAATAACCGGCCGCATAACCGCCCGCAAAAATATGGCTAAAGCTATGTGGCGCTCTTGCCCATTCAACACCTTTAATCACGGCAACTTTATCTTTCACAGCTTTTAAGGTATTAAGCACTTGATTAGCTTTACCCACTTCAAAAGTATGATGAAGAGTAAAATCAAACAAGCCAAATTCAAGCTGACGTAACACAAACATCGCTGCTTGGTAGTTTTTCGCTTTGAGAAGTTGATTTAATTTTTCTTCTGGCAATGGCTCGTGCGTTTCAAAGTGACCCGAAATAAAATCAAGCGCTTCTTTTTCCCAACACCAGTTTTCCATAAATTGACTTGGAAGCTCTACCGCATCCCAAGGTACACCATTGATACCCGCAACATCCGGCACATCAACTTTGGTGAGCATATGGTGAATACCATGACCAAACTCGTGGAATAGAGTCGTGACTTCATCATGGGTGAATAGCGCAGGTTTATCCCCAATAGGCGCATTGAAGTTACACGTTAAATAGGCAACCGGTTTTTGAATTGAACCATCGGCATTGCGTTTTCTACCAATACAATCATCCATCCATGCGCCGCCACGTTTATTTTCGCGTGCATAAAGATCGAGATAGAAACTGCCGCGTACTTCATCGGTTTCATCAATTAAATCAAAGAAACGTACATCTTTGTGCCAAGTATCTACGCCAAAACGTTCAACTGCACGAATATTAAAAATACGTTTAATTAATTCAAATAAGCCCGAAATAACGCGATCTTCAGGGAAATAAGGACGAAGTTCTTCATCATTGATCGCATATAAATGTTGTTTTTGTTTTTCAGAATAGAAACTGATATCCCAAGGGGCGAGTTCAGTGACGCCAAATTCTTTTTCACAATAAGCTTTGAGTTCAGCTAATTCTTTCTCACCTTGTGCTTTTGAATGAGCTGCAAGGTTATTTAAGAAATCTAACACTTGTTGTGGGTTTTCTGCCATTTTGGTGGCAAGTGAGCGTTCAGTATAGGTATTGAATCCTAATAATTTAGCTAGTTCCACACGTAACGTCATGATTTCTTCAATGATCGCCGTATTATCCCATTTACCGGCATTTGGACCTTGATCAGAAGCGCGAGTCGCATAAGCACGATACATTTCTTCGCGTAATGCTGCATTTTCACAATAGGTCATGATTGGCAAATAACTTGGGATTTCTAACGTAAAGCGATAGCCTTTCAAGCCTTTACTTTCGGCAGATTGTTTTGCCGCAAGTAATGCGGATTCAGGAAGACCCGCTAATTCACTTTCATCTTCAATGACTTTTTCCCAGCCCATGGTGGCATCGAGTACATTATTACTAAATTGTGAACTTAATTCAGATAAGCGAGCAACAATCTCACCATAACGCTTTTGTTTTTCTTCGGATAAACCGATACCTGAAAGCTCAAAATCACGTAGTGCATTTTCAATGGTTTTCTTTTGTGCGACGGAGTAAGTCGCAAATTCAGGGCTATTCTTTAAGGCTAAATAAGCGTTGTATAAGCCTTTGTGTTGGCCTACCCAAGTGCTGTATTCAGAGAGTAGTGGTAAGCAGGCTTGGTACGCATCACGTAATTCAGGGCTGTTTTTAACTGAATTTAAATGGGAGATCGGTGACCAAGCACGACTTAAGTGCTCGCCTGCTTCAGAAAGCGGTTCAATAAAGTTTTCCCAAGTAAAGTGCGGTTGTTTTAGAACTTGTTCAATGGCTTGACGATTTTCTTCGATGAGTTTTTGGATTGCCGGTTGAATATGCTCCGGTTTGATTTGAGAAAACGGAGGTAAGCCTTCAATATGAAGTAATGGATTAGACATAAATATTCCTTTTGCTAATAGTTTCTTTAGTAAATTGCGACAAATTCTATAATATCAAGGTTGAAAAATCTAAAAAATCAGTGATAATTGCGTATCACTTTTATTTAGGGTTTATGATGGACGGCACTTCCTTTTTTTCTATTATCATTTTTTCTGGCATCATTGCTCTTGCGATCGTTATAGGTGTTGTTTCACTTAAGTTTTTCTCAAAGACTTCTTTAACCAAAGTCATGTATATTGTTCTTGGTTGCATTTCTTTAATATTAGGTGTTATTGGTATTTTTTTACCTATTCTTCCAACCACACCTTTTTTACTGCTTACACTTTATTCTTTTGCGAAAGGTTCTTCTCGTTTAGAACAATGGTTTTTAGGCACTAAGCTTTATCAAAAACACCTAAAATCCTTTAATGAACGTCGTGCATTGACGAAAAAAGCAAAAATTTCTATTCTAACGTTTTCAACCACAATGCTTTTAATTGGCTTTTATTTTACCCCAAGCGTTGTGGGTCGAACGATCATTGCCATTTTAATTGCGGTAAAATATTGGTTCTTTTTCTTTTGGATTAAAACAGAAGACGTTGAAAATGGATAATTCTTTCCTGACTTGGCTTAAAAGTGCGGTTATTTTCGGTGTCGTTTTTGGATTGAGTGGCTGTGATAAATTAAACAGCCAGAAATCGATAAACACAGAAACGGATGACCAACTAACACACAGCCAGTCTATCAAACAAGAGAATACTTCAAAATCGAATCGTACATTACTGACTCGGGCGTTTACTCATGCCCCTTCTTTTGAGCCTTGGTTTGTTCGTTATCCAGAACAAGAGAGCTTATTGCGTGATTTGTATGAAGGCTTAACGGCTTATGATCCAGAGGGAAAAATCGTGCCAGGTATCGCAGAACATTGGCAAACGAAAGATAATAAAACCTGGATTTTTACCTTGCGTGAAGGGCTTCGTTGGTCAAATGGTGATCCTTTAGTCGCCCAAGATGTCATGCTTTCTTGGCAAGCGTTATCTCAATCAAATAGCCCATTAAGATCCTATTTAGCTTATCTCAATTTAAAAAATGCAAAAGGTGTTTTAGAGAAAAATAAACCTTTTAAGAGTTTGGGAATTTATGCGGAAAGTGAACGCACTTTACGTATTGAA
The DNA here is from genome assembly GCF_054332375.1 of Haemophilus sp. SZY H53. Classification (NCBI taxonomy): domain Bacteria; kingdom Pseudomonadati; phylum Pseudomonadota; class Gammaproteobacteria; order Pasteurellales; family Pasteurellaceae; genus Haemophilus; species Haemophilus sp. SZY H53. Next base: position 22,421 of record NZ_JBTGNV010000011.1, on the reverse strand, counting down.
CTGGATAAAGCCACGCCTTATTTACCGGAAATGTTGGCACATATTAGTCTTGTGCCTCAATATAAACATCCAAATGTAATCGCAGTAACAAATGGCGCCTATATGTTGCAAAGTGAAAACCAACAAGGTATACATTTAATTAAGAACCCGTATTATTGGCAAAAAAATAATGTGGCTTTTGAGCGTGTAGCCTATTTGCCTTTTGTTTTACCTAAATTGATTGAATTTGATGTAGTCATTGATGTGCTGGAAGTACATAAAGATCTTCAGTATTTTCCACAGCTTTGCAGTTATTTTTATGAATTTAATCTCAACGATCCTAATGTTGCCAAGACAGATGTGCGTAAGGCGATTGCTTCGTTGGTCTCCGTCACCAATATTGTGAATAATGAAATTCCAACAGCAATTCCGAGTTCATATTTTTTACCGAAAGCCATGTTAAATGGCCAAGATTCAAGATGGGAGCCTGTTGTTGCCGAGCAGTTATTGGCTCAAAATAAAATTAATGAAAGACACCCGCTACACTTAAATGTGCTTTATGATGAGACGCCATTGCATGTAAATATCGCGCAACGTTTAGTTGGGCAATTAACGCAATCAGATATGTTGCGTGTGGATGCTCAACCAGTCAGTTGGCAAACATTACAGACTAAACGTCAAAAAGGTGACTTCCAAGTCATTCGTTCAGGCTGGTGTGCAGACTTTAATCATCCGATGGCATTCTTGGGGTTGTTCTATTCTAAAAGTCCCGATAATAAAAATGGCTATGCCAATGCGGAATATGACCAACTTTTTGAGCAAGCATTAAAAAGCTTAAATGAAAAAGAGCGGTCAGAAATTTACTTAAAATTAAGTGAGAAGATCCAACAGGAAAACCTTGCTTTACCGCTTTTCCAATACACCACACCGGTTTATCTTTCTCCAACTATTATGGGGGCGAAGAAAAATCCAGTGGGTGTCATTTACAGTAAGGATCTATGGCGAAAAGTTGAAAGCTAAAGCTGATTAAGAAAGTTGTTCATGATGTGGTGAACAACTTTTTTTATTAAATTCAATAAAAGTGTAGAGTAACACTATTTACTTTTTATTTTTATCCGATACAATACACAACAAATCAACCTAGAGGGAAATCCTTATGTTAAAAATGAATGACCTAGTTAAGCTTAGTCAGACACCAAAATCCACGGTGCTGTACTATGTGAAAGAAGGTTTGTTGCCAGAACCGGTAAAAGATAAACCGAATTTTCATCTCTATGATGAATATTGTGTAGAGTTGCTCAGTTTTATTAAATATCTACAAAGCAATTTCAATGCGACGATTTCACAAATTAAAGCACTTTTTGCTCATCCTCATTTTGATTGGAATAATCCTTATGAAAGCCTTATTGGATTATTAGATATCATCATGGGGGCAGAAAATGAAGTATTCACCATTGAGCAATTATGTGAAGAATTTCATCTTTCTGCTAAACAAATCGAAGACATGGTAGCGGAAGGCTTATTGAATCCTCGTGACGGTATTTTTACAGCAAAAGAACGTGATATTTTGGCGATCTTAGCTCGTTGTGATGAAGCCGAAATGGATGTAGTGAAAGCTTATTTGGCCGCTGCGAAAATGTTAGCGGAAAAAGAGGTAAACGTGACTTTAGCGGCATTAGCCAATACCGAACAAAAAGATGAAAAATTAAAACATTTATTTGATTTATTGTTGGTGTTAAAACCGTATCTCTTGAATATGAAAACCTTTAATCTTTATCAAGCGGAGAGTGCGAAATGAAACTCTTAAAATATGCTGGCTTTGTACCTTATTTAGCCATTGCCTTTATTAATGCCGGTGTGGATTTGGCACATAAAATTACCATTCAAAATGTGTTACTGAAAAGTTTTTCAGGCGAGAGTTTGGTCGTTTTAACGGCATTAATTAATGCGATGATTTTATTGCCATTTATTTTCTTATTTTCGCCTTCGGCATTTATTAATGATAAATTTTCCCGCACTAAAGTCATTCGTTATAGCAGTTTAGCAGCTGTGGTGATCAGTGCTGGGATTTTATTGAGTTATATGACGGGAATGTTTGCTATTTCCTTTGTACTGACATTGATTTTGGCAGCGCAAAGTGCGGTCTATTCTCCGGCCAAATATAGCATTATTAAATCAATTGTGGGCACTGAAAATATTGGTATGGCAAATGGTGTCATTCAAGCGCTTACTATTGTGGCCATTCTATTTAGTTCTTTTGCTTTTTCTTTCTTCTTTGAAGCGCATTATGTGGCATCAGATGATCCGAATGAAGTATTACAAAGTGTTTGGGTGATAGGTGTAGCATTAGTATTACTGAGTACACTCGAAGCCTATTTTGCGTTTAAAATCCCATTCTTTAAGCAAGAAGTTGAAAATACAGATGGTCAGTTTGATATGAGAAAATACCTTTCTTTAAGGTATTTAAAAGATAACGTTCGCACATTAAAAGCAGATCAAAATATTTGGTTGAGTGTTATTGGATTATTCATTATCGCAGGCGCATTGATTATTTCAGCTTGTTCGAATAAAGATGTGTATTTTAACGGCGCAGAAGGTTCTCATTCAGGTGTTAAATTTGATAAAGATTCTCGCCAATGGGGATTGAATCAATAAAAAAGTGCGGTTATAAAGAAGCCTATTTTACATTGTAGATAGGCTTTTATTATTTAGATTTTTTAGTTTTCGCGCTTATTGCGGTTATCAATAAAATTTCACAATTTTATTTTGCTTTTAACAACTCAATAATCTCTTTTAATGCCTTAATTTCATCATCTTTTTGAGCTAATAATGTATCTTTCATTGCCAGTAAACTATTTAATTTTTCATTTTCAGCGGTTAATACTTCATTAGTACCGAAATGACTGTTAGTTAAGTTATAAGAATTATCGCCACCTACCGCAAAGAAAATCGATCTATCCTTACAAGTAATCAATTCGCCCATATCAATATTAAACACATTCGCAATTTGCTGTAATTTATCTAAATTAATACTGCTTTGTCCACGCTCAATTTTGGCATATCCATTCGGTGACATTGAAAGCTTCTCCGCCATTTCTTCTTGCGACCATTGATTGATTTCTCTCATTACGCGAATTTTATCGTGGACTTCCATTTTATTTCCTTAAAGTGCGGTTTTAGGTAGTGGCAGATCAGTTTTTGACACTGTTCGTTTGTGGTGAAAAATTGGGGTTGAGTATAACATTTACGCGAAATTTATCCAAAAATTTATGGAGTCGCTGATGATTAATAATGAGTATTTAAGTTATGCAGCTAGAATTTTAGCTGATACTAATGAAGGATTAAGTGGTTCAGAAATTTGTAAATTCTGTAATCAATATGCTGTTAAATACGCAAAAACAATTAAACATACAAAGTTACCTTTTGCAAAAGGAGTATCGAATAAAGCACAAGTTTTACGAGAAAATTTAGCTTGCTTTGAGCCTGAGCAGCAGTTTGTCATTATTCGAGATTTATGCGATTTAGAAAAGTTTTCCAATAATGAACAAGTAAAGGATCTAAAACTAACTTTAGCAAGAGATTATTCTCATCTTGCCCCACAAGATGTCCCAGAACAAATTTTAGAAAGCATCAATCAAGTTAGGCATTGGTTAGATGATTATCCTGAAGCTAAAGTTAATTATGAAAGTGCTTTAGAAAAAAAGAACTGCAATATTTACGGAAGAAATTTACTTGATGATTTACGTTCTTCTTTTGAATCTTTAGTTAAAGATATTCTACAGAGTAGAAAATCATTAGAAAATTTAAAATCTGAGTTAGGTAAATTTCTAGATGAAAGAAATATTAACGTGGAAGTTAAAAATTTTTATATGGCTACTGTTTTTGATTTTTTCACTAAGTATCAAAATGAAAATGTAAAACATAATATTAATTTTAAATATATTGAGATAGATTTTATCTTTTATCAAACCACCGTGTTAATGCAATTTTTAATTGTATTACACAAACAAAATTCTTAATCAACCATAAGGATATTATAATGAAATTAACATTCTCAAAAACGTTATTAGCAACGGTTGTAATGCTGGGATTAACTGCTTGTAGTTCGGGTGGTGGCGGTGGTTCAAATGAACCAACAACTTCAAGCACGAACAATACAGATTCAATTACCGTACCAAATGTTGATACCAATAATTCTAACACGGTGAATAATTCAACGAACGCAACGAAACCTAATGCAACAGTTGTAGTTCCTTCAATCACTCCATCGACATTTAAAGTCGCTTCAGATGGCTATGCAACAGGTAAAGCAACTTATGCTTCTGCGACAAGCTCAATAAGATTAGATGCAGATTTTGACAATAGAACTATCTCAGGTAGTGCGGTAGGGAAAATAGACAATCAAAATGTAAATATCTCTTTAAATAGTACAACGTTGTATAGAGGTACAATTAGATATCTTGATGGAAATTACTCCAGTTATAATGAGATGTATGAATTTAAGGGAGATGCTTCTGCGATACACAATCATGAAAAATTTTCAGGTCAATATGCAGGAATTATTTATGGTGAAGCTAGTCCATTCTCGGAAATGAGTGCAGGATATAAAGTAACATCAGAAAAAGATCAAAGTCGTACTATAAAAGAAGGTGCTTTAGAGTATAGCCGAGGGTATGCTGGAGGGTATAATACTTCAGGTTCTGATTTAAATAGACAATAATTTTTTTCCCACAATAATTTTATTGTGGGTCTTTTTGAATATGAAATATGAACTTTTTTTCTTTTTTTGCTTATCTAATTGTATTGCTGTTGCAAATGAAACAGCCTACTCCATAACTCAATTAAAGGATAATCAAGTACTTACTGAAAAACTCCTTTCAGATATGTTAAGTATTGATCGAATGGATTTAGTAGATCGTTTGTTACCGATTTATCAAAGCTTTCCAGATAAAGATTTAAGATTGGTTAATTACGCTAAAATAAGACAAGCAAGATTATTATTCTTAGATTATCAAAACAATAATGCAAAAAAGGCTTTTCAGGCATTGGAAACAGAAGCAAATTTAAATGATGAAGAGCGGTCGATTATTCAAAATTATTTGCAAGCAATTGAAAACCGAGAACATTGGCAATTTTCCTTAGGTGGGAATTATTTACAAACCAAGAATGTGAATAATACATCTAATGAGCGACATATTGAAAACACAGGCTTTGTGAAAAATGATGATATGTTGCCACAATCGGCACACGGTTTTGCTTATTATTTTGATGCTCAGAAAAATTGGAACATAGCGGGTTCGCATTATCTGCATTTTGCAAATAATCTATATGGCAAAAATTATTGGGATAATCACGATTATGATGAAATCACCAACCGTACTTATTTAGGCTATCAATATCAAAATGCTAAATATAAATTAGTGTTAAAACCGTTTTATGAGCATCAATGGTTGGGCGGACATCGTTATAACTGGGCAAATGGTGCCAGAGCGGAATATAGCTTAAATTTTTCAAAAAATTGGCAGATTTCAACCGCACTTGAATTAAGTCAGCCACGTTATTTTACCCAAGCAGATCGTAATGGAACAATTAAGTTAGCTTCTTTAACCTTTATTTGGCAGCCATATGATAAAGGTTATTATTACTTAGGTTCGGATTTTGTTCGAGAAAGCACTCGTATAAAACAATATAGTAATGATATGAAAGCCTTGAGAATAGGTTGGCGGCAAAATTGGGGTTATGCAATTGCAAGTCAAATTAATGGCTCTATTGCGTTGAAACAGTATAAGGATTTTGCTTCTCTTGGTGGGATTTTGCCGTTAAATAAAATTCGTCGAGATAAAATCTATTCACTAAATTTAACGCTTTGGAAACAAGATTGGCAGTATTTAGGCTTTACGCCGAAAGTTCAATTTCGTTGGAAAAAACAAGAAAGTAACATTCCTTCAATGTTTTCTTATTCAGAAAAATATGTGCAGATGTTAGTAGAAAAGGATTTCTAGTTATTTTATAAAAAAGTAAAGCGATAACTTTTAGGAGAGTTATCGCTTTTTTCTTTTAGGAAAGATTATTCCACTTTCACAATCCAGCCTTCAGGTGCTTCAACATCACCAAATTGGATACCGGTTAATTCATTGTAAAGTTTACGTGTGACAGGACCCACTTCAGTTTCGGAATAGAACACGTGGAATTTACCTTTGTGTTGAATACCTCCTACTGGCGTAATCACTGCAGCAGTACCACAAGCTCCCGCTTCTGCAAATTGATCAAGTTGATCGATATACACATCACCTTCGATAGCTTTCATACCTAAACGCTCTTTTGCAATATGAAGTAATGAGTACTTAGTGATACTTGGTAAAATAGAGTCGGACGCTGGTGTGATAAATTTATTATCTTTGGTGATACCAAAGAAGTTTGCCGCACCCACTTCTTCAATTTTAGTATGTGTTTTTGGGTCGAGATAGATCGCATCAGCGAATTTACGTTCTGGCGTACCTGCTTCTGCGGCGAGTTCATGTGGAAGCAAACTTGCTGCGTAGTTACCACCTACTTTTACACCACCGGTTCCCATAGGTGCAGCACGGTCGTAATCAGTCGTAATGAAATTAGATGGTGCTAAACCACCTTTGAAATAAGCGCCAACAGGGCAGCAGAATACAGAGAAAATAAATTCAGGTGCGGTTTTTACACCGATATTCGCGCCTGTACCAAAGAGGAATGGACGTAAATATAATGTTGCGCCAGATCCGTAAGGACCTAACCATTCTTGGTTTGCTTTCACCACTTCTTTACAAGCACGGATAAATAATTCTGTTGGCACTTGTGGTATTAATAAGCGATCAGAGGTATGTTGCATGCGTTTTGCATTTTGATCTGGGCGGAATAAATTGATTGAACCATCTTTACAGCGGTAGGCTTTTAAGCCTTCAAAACATTGTTGGCCGTAGTGAATTGCCGTTGAACCTTCGTGGATATGTAGCATATTATCAGTGGTCAGTTTACCTTCATCCCATTTACCATCTTTCCAATGAGCAATGAAACGGTAATCCGTTTTGATATAACTAAATCCAAGATTTTTCCAGTCTAAGTCTTTCATTTTGCTTCCTTAATATGTTGTTGTACAAATAAATAATGAAATGAGAACATTAATTAATCTACACCATAATCACCAGAATGAAAATATTTAAACGTAAAATATGATAATGTTTCAAAAATTTTGTGTGGATTTTTAAATTTGTGAACTCGGTTAGGAAATAAAATGCAGCTTATGTTAGAATGACAGACATAAAAAAACGCTGCTCTGAGTGAGCAGCGCTTAACCAAAATGGTTCAATATATACAGGAAGTAAATGAGTAACTTAATCGTTACTCTAGTTCGGAGACCGAACTATATGCAAACACAACATCATACTTAAGTCCGAAACTCATTAACTTGTAAGGAATTACCAATCATTAAGTATGTGCGTATTTTAGATAGAAGGTTTTGAAAGGGCAAGTGATGTTTTTTTATTTGAAGCATAAAAAAAACTAATCCGATATATATTTTTTAATTATAAACTAAAATTTAACCCTTGGGAAGAATTATGTATAAACGTTTGCCTCCCCTTAATTCATTGAAGTCTTTCGAATCAGCTGCACGGCATTTAAGCTTTACAAAAGCAGCTGATGAGTTGTGTGTAACACAAGCAGCAGTAAGCCATCAAATTAAATCACTAGAAAATTTTTTAGGCGTTGAGCTTTTTATTCGTAAGAATCGTTTGCTAGAATTGACTGAGTTTGGGAAAGCGTATTTTATCGATATTAATAAAATTTTAAGAAAATTAAACGAAGCGACGGAACGATTATTAACATTTAAGGCCGAGCCCCATTTAACCATTAGTGTTCCACAGACCTTTGGTATTCAGTGGCTTGTACCGCATTTAAATGATTTTAATGAGCAGTATCCTGAAATAGAAGTACGCTTAAAAGGCGTTGATCAAGATGAAGGTTTATTGGATAAAGAAATAGATATTGCCATTTATTATGGTAAAGGTGATTGGGAAAATTTACAGGTTGATCGTTTAGGCGAAGAAAACCTCGTGATTTTAGCCGCGCCTTCATTGCTTGAGAAAACACCAGTAAGTTGTCCTAATGATTTGAAAAAGCATACGCTGATTCATACGCATACCCGAGATAACTGGAAAACTATGGCGGATTATCTCAAATTAGATGATTTAAATATTCAACAAGGTCCGTTATTTAGCCACACCTTTATGGCATTGCAAGCTGCCGTTCATGGGCAGGGTATTGCGCTAGCTAATCGTATTTTGGCTCAGCAAGAAATTGAAAACGGTCATTTGCAAATTGTGTTACCAACCGAATTGCGGGATCCAAAATCATTCTATGTGGTCAATCATTTAGATCGTTTAGATGATGAACAAATTCAAGCCTTTAGAACATGGATTAAAGATTCAATTAAATTAGGAAAACATGAATAAATTAGCCTTATATTGTCGAATTGGCTTTGAAAAAGAAGTCGCCGCAGAAATTACCGACCGAGCCTCTGAGCGTGGTGTATTTGGTTTTGCTCGAGTAGTAGAAAACAGCGGCTATGTCATTTTTGAATGCTATCAACCAGGCGATGCGGATCGCTTAGCGAGGGAAATCCCTTTTAATCGTTTGATTTTTGCGCGTCAAATGATCGTTGTTTCAGATTTCTTAGAAAATCTCGATCCTCAAGATCGTATCTCGCCAATTCTTGCTCAATATAAACGTATTGCAGAAGACATTAATCTTAAGCAAGCGGTAGAGCTATTTGTCGAAACAGCAGATACCAATGAAGCGAAAGCGCTTTCGACATTTTGCCGAAAATTTACCGTGCCGTTACGCCAAGCGTTGAAAAAACAAGGTTGGTTACAAGGTAAGCCGAATGCAAAGCGCGGTCAGATTTTACATTGTTTTTTCACTCAGCCGAATTGCTGTTATGTAGGGTATTCCTATCTTGGCAATAACTCTACCTATTTTATGGGGATACCACGTTTGAAATTCCCAGCGGATGCACCAAGTCGTTCAACTTTAAAATTGGAAGAAGCGATTTTAACCTTTATTCCTCGAAATGAAGAAAGTAAACGCTTAAATGAAAATATGGTTGGCGTTGATCTCGGCGCATGCCCTGGCGGCTGGACCTATCAATTAGTGAAACGTGGTTTATTTGTGTATGCAGTTGATCACGGCAAAATGGCGGCCAGTTTACATGATACCGGCAGAATAGAGCACTGCCCGGAAGATGGATTTAAATTCCAACCACCAAAACGTAAGCATATTGATTGGCTTGTGTGTGACATGGTGGAGCAACCAAGTCGAATTGCGAATTTAATTGGAAAATGGTTAATTAACGTCTGGTGCCGAGAAACTATTTTCAATTTGAAATTACCAATGAAAAAACGTTATCAAGAAGTGATGTTGTGTTTAGAAAATCTTGCGGTGATGTTAGCAGAAAAAGAACTGGAATTTGATATTCAAGCGAAGCATTTATATCACGATCGCGAAGAGATTACAGTGCATATTGCCTTAAAATAGAAAAGCAAAGAGCCGTCAAAAAACATTGAATTTTTGACCGCTCTTTTTATTTAAACCATTATTTATTCGCTAAAATCACTGCACGAGTTGGGGCTTGATAGCCTTCGATGGTTTTACTGTGATCATTTGGATCTAAGAAATCAATCAAGCTTTCATTTTCTAACCAATCCGTTTTACGCTGTTCTTCTAATGTTGTGGTGGCAACATCCACACAACGCACATTAGTAAAGCCGACTTTTTCCAACCAATTAATGAGTGAGGCAACGGAAGGAATAAAATACACATTCTTCATTTTTGCATAGCGATCTGAAGGTACTAATACCGTATTCACATCGCCATCAACCACTAAGGTTTCTAAGACAAGCTCGCCACCTTTTACTAATTGATTTTTTAGTTGAGTGAGGTGCTCGAGCGGTGATTTACGATGATAAAGCACCCCCATTGAAAACACGGTATCAAATGCCGCAAGAGGTTGCATTTCTTCAATACCTAGTGGGATTAAGTTAGCTCGTCGATCATTATTTAATAATTTTCGAACGGCTTCAAATTGGCAAAGGAAAAGTTCGGTTGGATCAATACCCACCACCATTTTCGCACCTTCACCAACCATGCGCCACATATGGTAGCCGCTACCGCAGCCTACATCTAAAATGGTACGATCTTTTAATGGCGCAAGATGAGGCAAAACACGATCCCATTTGAAATCAGAGCGCCACTCGCAATCTACGTGAATATCAAATAAATGATAAGGTCCTTTTCGCCACGGCATCAATTGCTTCAAATGATGGATAATACGTTGTTTTTCGCCCTCTGAAAGTGGCGAAGTGCAGTCAGATTTCACCGAATTTTTTAAATCGATGGTATCTGCCTGTAAATCAGGGAGAAAGTCTACAATTTTTGACCATTTGACATAATCACCATGGGTTTGCTTTTCCCATTCTTTTAACTGTAAAGGTAACGTTTCTAGCCAGGCAGATAAATTGGTGGTGGCAATTTGCTGATAAAAAGGACGAAAATTAATCATTATTTTGCTTCCTTATAGGCTTTTTCTGCTTTTTCAAAGGTTTCTTTGACTTCATTATTCGGTTCAGTAGAAATGAGAGATACGATAAGAATTGCAAGGCTCGCAAGAATAAATCCGGGTATCATTTCGTAAACATTAAACCATTCACTCGTTTCGACAATTACAGATTTCCAACTAAATACGACGACAGTACCAACAATCATACCAGCCATAGCGCCTGCAGAAGTCATCTTTTTCCAGAATAAAGATAAAAGTACGACAGGTCCGAATGCAGAACCAAAGCCCGCCCATGCAAATTCAACAAGTTTTAAAACTTTGCTGTTTTCATCCTGTGCAATCCAAATGGCAATTGCCGCAATGATCAAAACCATTGCTCGACCTAGCCAAACTAATTCTTTTTCAGAGGCCTTGGGACGAATAAAACCTTTGTAAAAATCTTCAGTAATAGAGCTTGAAGAAATTAATAATTGTGCAGAAAGTGTGCTCATTACTGCCGCTAAAATTGCGGATAATAGAACACCAGCAACCCATGGATTAAAGAGCAATTTGGCTAGTTCAATAAAGACTTGCTCGGGTTCATGATTAACTACAGTTGCAATCTCTGGATTGGCAAAGAAATAAGGAATACCAAAAAAACCAATACCTATCGCACCTACTAGACAAATGACCATCCATGTCATACTGATGCGGCGAGCTTTGATTAAAGATTTCACTGAATAAGCGGCCATAAATCTGGCTAGAATATGTGGTTGCCCAAAATAACCGACTCCCCAAGCCGCTAAACTTAATAAACCTAATGGCGTAGTAGAACTCAATAAATCAGTAAAATCTTTATTGGCAGCGAGTTCAGCTTGATGTAATACTTCTGTAAATTGTGATGCATCACTGAAGCTTAAAAAGATAAAAAGTGGTGTTAAAATTAAGGCAAAAATCATTAATGTCGCTTGAATCGTATCAGTCCAACTTACCGCTAAAAATCCACCGATAAAGGTATAAATAATCGTCGCTAATGCGCCGTACCAAATGGCGGTGGAGTAGTCGACAGAAAATAAGTTTTGGAATAATTTAGCACCCGCAACCACACCTGAAGCACAATAAATCGTGAAGAAGGCTAAGATGATTGTTGCTGACACAATTTTTAAGAGATTATGTGATGTACCAAAACGATGATGGAAATATTCCGGTAATGTGAGTGCGTTGTTGTTGAATTCGGTATAAATTCTTAAGCGACCAGCCACGAGCAACCAGTTAAAATAAGCGCCGAGAATTAAACCAATGGCGATCCAACCTTCAACTAATCCAGATACATATACTGCACCGGGTAGGCCCATTAATAACCAGCCAGACATATCAGAAGCGCCAGCAGACATGGCTGTTACAAAGCTCCCGAGTTTACGGCCACCTAAAATATAATCGGATAAGTTGTTTGTATAATAATAGGCAAGGACACCGATTAAAATCATGCCGAAAATATAAATACTAAAAGTAATAAGTGTTGGGTCTAAACCAAACATTAAATACCCCAAAATAAGTCATGAAAATTTGAGAAAGGTCATATTTTACCTTATTTGGGACTATTATTCTATTTCCCTTTTCGATAGACTAGTACGATTGAAACGAAGGTTACAAAAATGAATTCAGTTGAATTACTAATGAATGTTACGCCCAATGAAACCCGTATTGCGTTGGTGGAAACGGGCGTTTTAAAAGAGGTTCATATTGAACGTCAAGCCAAATGTGGCATTGTGGGGAATATTTATAAAGGGCGAGTAACCCGTGTTTTACCCGGAATGCAGTCCGCATTTGTGGATATCGGTTTAGAAAAAGCAGCATTTTTGCATGCTTCCGATATTGTTTCACATACCGAATGTGTGGATGTAAACGAACAAAAACAATTCCGTGCAAAAAGCATTTCTGAACTCGTACGCGAGGGGCAGGATATCGTGGTACAAGTGGTGAAAGATCCTTTGGGCACAAAAGGCGCAAGATTAACCACGGATATTACATTACCTTCTCGCTATCTTGTCTTTATGCCGGAAAATAGTCATGTTGGTGTGTCACAACGTATTGAAAGCGAAGAAGAGCGCGCAAGATTAAAAGCACTGGTTGAGCCTTTTTGTGATGAGTTAGGTGGCTTTATTGTCCGTACAGCTACCGAAGGCGCAACGGAAGAAGAGTTACGCCAAGATGCGGAATTTTTAAAACGTTTATGGCGTAAAGTGCTTGAGCGTAAAGGCAAATATCCAACCCGTTCTAAAATTTATGGCGAACCCGCATTGCCGCAACGTATTTTGCGTGATTTTATCGGTGCTAATTTAGAGAAAATTCATATCGATTCCAAACTTTGTTTTAACGAGGTTAGAGAATTTACCGATGAATTCATGCCTGAATTAAGTGAAAAATTAATGCTTTATACGGGCAATCAGCCGATTTTTGATATTTATGGTGTAGAACGTGGTATTCAAAATGCCTTAGAGAAACGTGTGAATTTAAAATCGGGCGGCTATCTCATTATTGAGCAAACCGAAGCCATGACGACTATTGACATTAATACAGGTGCTTTCGTCGGACATCGAAATTTAGATGAAACAATTTTTAACACCAATATTGAAGCGACTAAAGCCATTGCACAGCAGTTACAACTGCGTAATTTAGGCGGTATTATCATTATTGATTTTATTGATATGCAAACCGATGAGCATCGCAATCGCGTGATTGAATCCTTGGAAGAGGCCCTATCGAAAGATCGCGTAAAAACGAATGTGAATGGTTTTACTCAACTTGGTTTAGTGGAAATGACCCGTAAACGCACACGTGAAAGTTTAGAGCACGTTTTGTGTGATGAATGCCCAACTTGCCAAGGTCGTGGACGCGTGAAAACCGTTGAAACGGTATGTTATGAAATTATGCGTGAGATCATTCGCGTCAACCACTTATTCTCGAGTGAACAATTTGTGGTTTATGCCTCTCCCGCTGTAGCGGATTACTTAATCAAAGAAGAATCGCACGGTTTATTGCCAGAGATCGAAATGTTCATCAGCAAACAGGTTCAGGTCAAAACAGAGCAGTACTACAACCAAGAACAGTTTGATGTGGTGGTGATGTAAAAGACAAAAGTGCAGTCAAATCAAATTGACCGCACTTTTTATTTTAACTATTTCAATCTTTCTAACTGTTGAATAATGGCCTCATCAGGTTGTGATTGGATTTTTCGCATACGTATAAAGAGTAAAGTGGCGGCAATGGTTAATGCAATGATAAACGCAACCCAGAAGCCTTTTGCACCGATGCTTGGAACAATCCAATCCGTGCGGGAAAGAATATAACCAACAGGGATACCCACGCCCCAATAGGCAAGTAACGTGATATAAAGGATAATTTTGGTATCTTTATAGCCACGTAAAATACCGCTCACTACCACTTGCACCGAATCTGAAAATTGATAAATCGCCGCCATTGCTAATAAGCTGCCTGAAAGGGCAATAACGGTGGCATTATCGCCTACAATTAATGCGGCGATTTCTGCACTAAATACCCAAATTACCAACGCCAATACACTTGCCGCGATCAAACCAAGAATAATAGCAGCGTGAGCCATGATTTTGGCTTTTTGTGGTGCGTGATTACCGAGTTCTTGCGCCACTAAAATGGTTGCAGCCATCGCAATAGACATGGGGAACATAAAGGCTACGGCACTGGTGTTTAAGGCAATTTGGTGGCTAGCGACTACATCCGCACCTAATGGGGAAAGTAATAAACTACTCAAGGCAAACAGTGACACTTCACTGCACAGCGCAATGGCAATAGGTAAACCAAGTGCGGTCAATTTTTTCAGTGTTTTGATGTCAGGCTTTTCAATAATCTTTTCAAAGACTTTTAAACTACGTTCGTTATAGTTTTTGGCCGAATAAGTAATCATTAAGATCGCCATCGCCCAGTTGACAATAGCCGTTGCCACACCACAACCAACACCGCCCAATGCTGGCGCACCAAATTTGCCGTAAATAAATATATAATTCAGTGGAATATTCAGCATTAACCCCATGAAGGTAATCACCATGGACGGTTTGGTCTTAGCAATGCCATCATTCAAACAGCGGAAATTAATCAGCAATAAATAGGCAGGTAAGCCCCACACCATCGCACGCAAATAATTCATCGTCACATCTGCCATGTGGGTATCCATATTCATAAACTGTAATATGAAATCATTATGATAGATGATGAAAGCAAGGGGAATCATCACTAAAAATGAAATCCAAAGGCCTTGTCTTACTTGGTGAGCAATGCGATGGCGCTGCCCTGAACCATTTAAATAGGAAATTGTTGGTGGCAAGGCGAGTAATAAGCCTTGTCCGAAAAGTACTAAAGGTAGCCAAATGGAGGCGCCAATACCGACGCCGCCTACATCAGCCGAGCTCACACGCCCCGCCATAATCACATCCACGGTGCCCATGCCAGTTTGAGCTAACTGGGCAAGCCCGATAGGTGTCGCAATGCGGATAAGTTTTTGAATATCAATACGGTATTGAGAAAAAAGACGAGAATTCATAAATTTTGCTATAATATTGGAAAAGTTTTTAATGAAGGAATAATAATGTTTACAGGTATTGTACAGGGCATCGCCCAAATTCATACAATTAAAGATAGCGATAATTTTAGAACACAGATCGTAAAATTACCAGCTGAAATGCGAAAAGGCTTAGAAATCGGTGCATCAGTGGCGAATAACGGCGTATGCTTAACAGTGACTGAAATTCATGATGATCTTGTGAGCTTTGACCTAATGCAAGAAACCTTGCGCATCACCAATCTCGGCAGCTTAAAAGCAGGGGATTTTGTCAATATTGAACGCGCAATGCAAATGGGTGCAGAAATTGGTGGGCATATTTTATCTGGCCATGTTTATTGTACTGCAAGCGTTTCACAGATTATCGAAAGCGAAAACAATCGTCAGATTTGGTTTAAATTACCTACTAAAGACGTGATGAAATATATCCTCACCAAAGGATTTATCGCGATTGACGGCATCAGCCTTACTATCGGTGAAGTGAAAGGTGATGAATTCTGCGTGAATTTAATTCCTGAAACTTTGCATAGAACTCTGATCGGCAAACGCCAAATTGGCGATTTAGTAAATATTGAAATTGATCCTCAAACACAAGCGATTGTAGATACGGTGGAGAATTATTTAAAAGCAAGAGGGATATAGTTAATTAAGATTACTATAAGGAGGAAATATGTTTAAAGATGAAATTGCTCTTATTCGCTTTTTAGGCAGAGAGTTTATTGTCGTGTTTAATGTGTTTTTTCTATTTCCGCTTTCAATTATTTTAGTGCTGATTGGCGTTATTCATGGTGTAATATGGAATGTACTTTTAGGTATTGTATTTACTTACCTCGTATTTCTTGTCTTATTTAGGATATTAATCTATTTTTTATATAAAAAATGGGAGAGAGAGCATCAGAAAAAAATGCAAGAAGAGAATAAAGTTAAATACATTATTATTAAATAATAAATTTATACTGTATTGTAATAACACCCTTTTTTCATTTCGCAGTGCTATAATTAAATAAGGTAATCCCCAGTCAGTATTTGTGTTGTAGCTCCCTTTTTTATTTCGCAGTGCTATAATACAATTCGGATTGTTACCACAAATATGTAAGTTGTAGCTCCCTTTTTTATTTCGCAGTGCTATAATAATAAATAGCGGATGTGTGTACTCATTTTCGTTGTAGCTCCCTTTTTTATTTCGCAGTGCTATAATCGCAAGCCAAATCATTATGCTTTACCGTGAGTTGTAGCTCCCTTTTTTATTTCGCAGTGCTATAATAGGGACAGCAAAAAGCCCCATACCGTAAGGTTTAGGGGCTTTTTTTTGTCTAAAAAAACGGTTAAAAAAGCAGTAATTGATTTGAATTGACTTTTTTTCTTGCGGTTTTTTCTCTCCCACTAAAATTTCCATGCTCGCAAATTGTTTTTCTGTAATAGATAAACATCGAATTGAACCCTCTTCAGGTAAGTGTGCGACGAGTCTTTTATGATGTTTTTCTAAAGCATCTCGCCCTTTAATAATTCGAGTGTAAATAGAAAGTTGCAACATTTGATAACCATCTTTAAGTAAAAATTGGCGGAATTGGTTTGCCGTCCGCATTTTTGCTTTAGTGGTGACTGGTAAATCGAATAAAACGATCATACGCATAAATACTTCCTCACTCATATTGATATTCCTGTAGTGTATCAATTTCTGGTAACTGCAATAATGCTGCATTTTTTTGAATAAGTGCAATTTGTAAAGAGGCAACACTTTTATCTATGGCAGTTAAAACACTCACTTTTTCCCGCTTAAAGCGTAGTTGATGATGTAAGATTTTTATTAATTGTTGTTTTGATATAGGACTAAGGTTTTTGGAGAGTAAGCCTTTTTCGAGCAAGTTCGATACAAGCAAATCAACAATAGGGCGAAAAGGTTCAATAAAATCATCAGCCAAATTAAAGGCATTAAGTTCACTATGATGAAATAAACCTAATTGAGGTAGCCAACCATAAAGAACAAGGCTTCTTGCCACAGCTGAACGCATAACTGAATAAGCATAGTTCAGATGTATATTAATCGCATTGTCTTCTTCTTTTCGTCTGAAATGAGTGCCGAATAATCCAGAGAAATAAATAACCGCACTTTGTGCCTCAAGATTATCTTTATCACCTGATTTCACTAAATTAGCGAGCTGGAGTAAGCGTTCTGATTTTTCTTGAAACTGACAGAGTGATAAGACTTTTGCTTGATTACGAATTTTTTGTTGCACAATTCGTTGCCAAAGTTGTTTTTTCAGTGGAAAACTGGTTTCAAGTTGTAATTTAAGGGTTTTTAATTGTCGATAATATTGATTAAAAGGGAGCCATTGACCACAAGGTAAAAATTGTTCATCACAACTCAATAAAGTGATCCCATATAAACCGAATGCAGAGAGTAACGGAAAGGTAATCACTGTTTCTCGGCTTTCCACAACAACAATAGCAATATCTTCTAAAGGAACGGTAAATTCTTTCCCTTCTTGCTGAATTAGCATTTGTTGCTGATGCAAAGAGAGTTTTCCTCCTTTGCTAATAAGAAGACTTCTCCATGTCATAATGTTTCCTTATAAAAAATCCCCATAGGCAATGCGATGGGGATTGGAGAAAATTAACGAACAGCTTGACGTTTACTTGGTTTACATAAATGAATATTTTTGCCAAGTTCATCTACTTGATATTTTTCAAAGGAAGTAGCAAGTTTTATGCCGACACTTTGATGAATACCATCTTTGATCTTAGATTTATCTAAATCATGCTCTTTAATATCAATATTACCTGTGGAACGATTAAGTCCATTAAAGTAACCCAAAATAGTTTTCTTTTTAGTGACTAATTTTACTAAGTCATTTTGGTGTAATGAAAATTGGAAAGTTGCATTGTCATCCATATTTTCCCAATCTTCTTCATCTTTTCCCTGAATAACAGCTTTATTAGGCAAAATACCTTTCGCTACTTGCCAGGTATAAATTGGTACAAGGAAATATTTTCCATCTTTAGTGAAGACATCCACTCTCACCATAGAGGCATTATCCGCGACACCATTACCCTCACGGACTAATACTCCAGATTTTTGTATTTGTTCTACTCGTACTGATTTAACAATAGCCCCGCCTTTTTTCATAAAAGGTTCAGCAAACGCTTTAGCAGGATCATCATTGAAAGCCTCTAAGCTAGCTTTTAATGCGTCATAAAGCTCTTTTTCACGCTCATGATTTACCATTGATTCTAAATCTTTTAATTTTAATTTAGTGAGTGGCATTTTAATCACGCTTATCCCTTCATTGAGACGTTTCGCGGATTTCACGGTTTCCATGTGTCCTTGACCAGTCATTTTGCGTGTTGGCATTCGAGATACAAAAAGAGGTTGGACAAATTCATGATTTGCTTGTGGACGATCCGGTAATCTATTTTCTAGCTCCAGTTTAGGATTATCACTAAAAATTCGGATTTCAACTTCTTGTTTGAAAAATTGCCATGGTGTAGGGAAGTGTAATGGAATAATTTCACCTGTTTCACGATCTATTCGTTCTCCAGTGAATACATCACCTACTTCAAAACGAACAAAACGTGTGATTTTTTGCTGCATAGCGACGGTTGAGCAAGCGACCACAACGGCATCTAAAGCGTGATGGCGATCATTGTCTTCACGTGATTTTGCTAATCCCCAACGGCTACGAAGTAAAGCAGTAATTTGCCCGTTGGAAGCAAAGACTTTACGTTTTCCTTCACCTGTTAAGTGCATATTATCTGCAATAAAGTTACATAAGAAACGAGCAACGTAGCGCGTATCATTTAAGTTACGTTCAATAAAGCCCTTTTCATCAAGCTTTTGGCTTAGGATGCGTTGTTTTTTCGCATAAGGGAATACAGTTGTTTCAACTAATGCTTTGAAAGCTCTCCAGCGTTCGCTGTTATGTTTACCATCAAGCCATTCAAAAGGGGTTAAATTGCCTTTGTTTTGATTTTCATTAGCAAGCACCAATACTTTATTGTTGAAGCTATCATCCCAAGTGCGGGAAAATGGCAAGGCATGATCGACTTCTACATAGCCTTTTTCTAATAAACGGTGTAATTCGATAGGTTTACCGGAATATAAACATTTTGCATTTTGTTGTTTATAAAGTCGCATTTTTAAAATGTCTTTAGCTTTAGGTTCACCAGCAAAATGAGGAAAATACTCTTTAAACTCATTGATTGCGTTTTCACGCTGTTTGCGATTTTCTTCTTGACGTTTTTCTAGTTCTCGACGATCTTTGTAAGATTTGCCCACTTCTCGTCCTGTTTCAATATGAATACGAGCGGGCGAACCATATAATCTCACTATGCTATTAATTACTTTACGAGCCTGCGTGAGCGTTCTTAAAACTACAGGATTACGAATTTCATCAGCTGGAATCTGTGGTAAGAAGTGATGGGTCTCTTCTGTTTTTTTACCATAATGATCGCCATAAATTTCACGACAAGCCTCGTCATAGCGTAGCCCTTGTTGCATTAATGGTAGAAGTTTATATAAAGCTTTAAGAGATAATTGGATAAATTTATCAAAACTAAGGTTTTCCAATAATAAGGCATTTAATACAGGCTGAGAAAGTTTTCCTGCTAAGTAAGCGCTGATACCTTCATCAGTTTTATATAATGAAAATGCCGTGCCAATTTCATCTAACAATGTTGGATTTGTCTTTAATTCCGCCCATTCAGCTTTTAGGTTATTACTCTTTAATACATCATGAATTTTATGATAGGCTTTCATTTCCATCAGAGTTGTTTTGGTTTCAATGGCTTTTTTATCTTCACCGGAATAACGGACGCCTTTAAAGATTGCATCATCAGATAAATTTAATATTGAACGTACTTGTGCATAAGTTAATTTAGCTTTTTCATAAGGTTGCTCGATTAACATTAAACGTTCATTATCACTTAAAGCACGCTCTAAGCCATTTTCTTGAATACGTAAATTATTTAATTTTGTTATCCAAACAAAACGTTCTGCAGTATAGGTATTTTTAGCCGCCTTATATTCATCTTCAAAAGTACATTTACCGAGCATTTTTAAAATGGCTTCACCAGATAAGGCGGGCTTTTGCCACATTAAAAGTGCGGTTAAATTTTCTAATAATTTTTCTGAAGCGAATGGATTACCAAAGAGTTGTTGACGAGAGAAGAGAAGTTCCATTTCGGCGAGTAAGTCTAGTCGGCTAAACGTGTGAGTATAGGCGCCTTGCTGGTTACGGATATGACCTTCTTCGATCTCAAATTTTTTTACAGCAAGTTCTGCAGGCGTACGATATGTAGCTTGTTGCAATAATTCATGGTTACTGGCTACACCGCTTAATAACGCACCTAGCTCTTTATTTTCGCTTTTACTTTCATTTTTACGCTGAGATAAATAACCACGATGCTTAATTAAATGCAATAACACAGCAGCCCATTCTTGGCGTTCTAGTTTTCGATCTAGACCTTCGACACGTAGCTGCCAAATTTGATGAGGAAGACGTTCATCAGTGGATAATAGGATATTTTCTGATTTTAGAAGTCGTTTTGCTTTTTTCAGGCGAGCAACGCGACGTTGAGTTAATCGACGAGCAGCGCGGGCTAAACGGCGAGAAAGCGCGAGACTTTCACCTGTTTTGGGTACTTCTGCTCGTTCGAAAGTACGAACACCAACATCAATTAAACGCAGAGGATTCTCTTTTTCGTCAATTTCAACTACAGCCCAGCCAACAGAGGCGATACCAAGGTCGAGACCAAGGATATAATGTAAGTTTTTATTTTCCATAAGGTTGGTTCCTTTTCATTAGTTTTTTTGTTTAAATTTTAACAGATTTTTGTATAAAAAATATATTGACGATAAAAAAATAAATAGATAGAATTCACCTCGTTGTAATGGCACTGCGAAATGAAAAACGTTGTTACAATAAGAGAAAAGATTTCTCGCAAAGCTCTGTCCCTTGAAATGTAAGTTTCAAGGGACATCTTTTTTCTGCTTATTTAGAAAATAAAGATGTGAGAGTAGATTAACAAAAACAAAAAAACGCTTAATAAAATTATTAAGCGTTTTTTAATTGACGAAAATTTATAAATTTTTGACCGCACTTTATAAGAAATTATTTAGCCTGTTTCTTCGCTTTTTTCCATTTCCAGAATAAGAAAACCGCTAATGCACCAACAAGGATATAAATTACAAGCTGACCTTTTTGGATTTGTTCGTGCAACCAATCTAAGTTTCTTGCACCAAATTCGCCAAGGTAAACCCAAATTGGCACAGAAATAATGGCCGCACAGAAATCAATTAATATAAAGCGTGTGTAACTGACGCGGCGGGTGATACCTGAAACCATGTAAATCGGTGCGCGTAATCCTGGAAGGAAACGGGCCACAAATAGTACGCGGTTGCCGTATTGGGCAAATTTTTCACGTACCATTTTTAAGCGTTGTAGAGTGATTACTTTACGCATTGGACGGAAACGAAGAATTCGGGTGCCGTAAATGCGACCAAGCCAATACATACAAGAGTCACCAGCAAGTACGCCGATCATACTGACTAATAACATTAAATGGGAGTTTACACTTTCAGGATAAAGACCAGCAATTACGCCACCGGATACAAGCGTGATATCTTCTGGAATGGGTACACCAAAACCACAAATAATCAGAACAAATAGCACCGCCCAATAACCGTAATCGGTAAAAAAGCTGATAAGAAATTCCATTTGAAACCCACTTACAATCAGTTAGTTAAAATTAATTAAAAATTGGGGCTTATTTTAATCGCTTTGCCTTGAAAAGCCTAGAAAAAATTTGCTGTGTAAATTTGCATTGTGGGGCTGAATATTTTATAATCCGTCGCTCTCAAAGTTTGTCTTTGAGCAAATTTAGGAAAATTGCTGGGTCGCCTGCAATTTTTTATTTTAAACTTTTAATCAAGAGAACATTAAAATGGCATTTAAATTTAACGCTGAAGTTCGTCAAGCGCAAGGTAAGGGTGCGAGCCGCCGCCTGCGTCACAACGGTCAAATCCCTGCAATCATTTATGGTGGCAGTGAAGCACCTGTTTCAATCATCTTAAATCACGATGAATTAAACAACGCACAAGTTCACGATTCTTTCTATAGCGATGTAATCACTTTAGTGGTTGAAGGTAAAGAAGTTGCAGTGAAAGTTCAAGCAATGCAACGTCACCCATTCAAACCAAAATTGGTTCACATTGACTTCAAAAGAGCATAATCCAGTATTTACGCTATCTAAAGTCAATTTTAATTCCGAAACCTTTTCTTATTTTTA